>JBEIKS010000005.1:0-28175 GCA_040379625.1 Burkholderiaceae bacterium | reverse complement strand
TTTTTTGAAGTTGCAGGCGCAGTAAAACCAAATAGTTGAAGAATTGATGGATTCAGAACCGGTTGAGAAAAAAGGGAGGCCAACATTCTTGGCAACCTTGTCTGCAGTGTTGTGGTCGTGTTTTGGCGTGCGTCGCAGCGATAAACACACTGACGACATGCAACAACTCAATCCGGTGCATGTCATTATTGTGGGAGTGTTGGCGGCGGCTGTGTTTGTACTCACACTGGTCGGCATCGTGAAAATGATTGTGCCCTGAGCTGTCAGACACATAAATTTAAAACAAGGAGAAGCTTGATGAGTGCTAACGCACCTTATTACTTCGTGCCGGGTCCATCACAATGGCCGGCGGTAGGCTCACTGGCCATGTTGTTTTTTGGCGCAGGTGCAGCGGGTTGGGTAAACGGCGCAAGCTGGGGTCCCACGGTGTTAGGAGCAGGTCTGCTGATTCTGTTCTACATGTTTTTTGGCTGGTTCGGCACCGTCATCGGTGAATCCGAGCATGGCGACTACAACGCCCGCGTTGATGTCTCTTTCCGCTGGAGCATGGGCTGGTTCATTTTCTCTGAAGTCATGTTCTTTGCCGCTTTCTTCGGTGCCTTGTTCTACGCTCGTACCATCACAATGCCTTGGCTCGGCGACCTCGATCACAAGTTCGCCTTGTGGCCCGATTTCGTTGCCAACTGGCCGAATGCAGGTCCTGCCGGTGTGGTTGAAAAATACGACGTCATGGGCCCATGGCCCATTCCCACCATCAACACGGCTTTGCTGCTGACTTCAGGCGTTACGCTGACTTGGGCACACCATGCCTTGTTGGCTGGTCAGCGCGGCAAGTTGGCGCTCGGTCTGTTCCTCACAGTGGCTTTGGGCGCAGTGTTCATGGGTTTCCAAGCGTATGAGTACATGCACGCTTACAGCGAACTCAATCTGAAGCTCACCTCAGGTGTCTATGGCTCAACGTTTTTCTTGCTGACTGGCTTCCACGGTTTCCACGTCACCATCGGAGCCATCATGTTGGCAGTGATGTTCTTCCGTGTACTGCGCGGCCATTTCCGTCCTGACCACCATTTCGCTTTCGAAGCCGCTGCCTGGTACTGGCACTTCGTGGACGTGGTCTGGCTCGGTTTGTACGTTGTGGTTTATTGGCTTTAAATACAAGTGGCAAGGGAACTGTTTCTCTTGCCATGAATCAAAAAAGCTCGGGAGCTTTGCCCCGGGCTTTTTTTTTGCTCAGTCGGGCTTTTAATTCAGCTTCAGCGAATTCCCGTGCTTTGTATCCAGCCCATCTGGTGGGAAAGAATAATCAGCAGAAACAATACAATGGACATGCCGATTCGCATGGTGAGCGCATTTACCGTTCGCTTTGTTTGGCCTTTGTCTTTCATTAAATAGAAAAATGCTGAAAATAGGCTAATAAAAATGATTAAAAATGCAATTCCTACGACCCAGCGCATAAAAACCTCGGAAAATATTCCTGCCGGAGAACGACAGATGACTCAAGCCCAATTATGCCTTGAAACCTCATGAGCAAACCAATTCGCAGATTGCTTTTATTGATCAGCCTCACCGCCATGATGTGCACGCTGACTTTTAATCTTGGGCAGTGGCAAACCCGCAGGGCCGAACAAAAGGCAGGCATGGAGTCACTCAGGGAGGCGGCTGTGCAGCAAGCGCCGCTCAGTCTCAGTTCCGCGCAACTGGCAGACCCACAAGCGCTTCAATTCCGGCATGTACTGTTGGAGGGCGAATTCATTGCGGATGCGTGGGTGGCCTTGGACAACCGGCAGCACAAAGCGGCCCCCGCCGTGAGCCTCATACAGGCATTCCGGGTGCAGCCCGGTGGTTTTGTTGTGGTGGTTGATCGCGGTTTGTTGTTGCGCGACCCGGTCTCACCTAGAGCCTTGCCCGCCATTCCCGAAAACTTGGGGCAGGTTAGAATAGAGGGCTTGATATTGGAGCGCTTCCCCAGGTCCGCCGAGTTGTGGGGTTTGAAGGTGAAAGATGCAAGCAGCATCCACAGAAACGGCAGGGAATGGTCCAATTTCGACATGAATCTCTTTGCCACTGAATACCGTCTTGAAGTCGGCAACTTTGTGGTCCAGCAGTTGTCAGACACCCGAGACGGCCTTAAAAGGGTGCCTCCTCAATGGAGCAGCGAGGTTGGCAAACACCAGGGTTACGCGTTCCAGTGGTACAGCCTGACTGCCCTGTTGTTGGTGTTTAGTTTTTTCCTGTGTTTTAAAGAGTGGCAGGGTGCTTTTGCCAAAGCCGCTAATTTGAAATGAATGTTGAACGCAATGAGTCTGAAACTTTGAATCTCCCTGATCAAAAATCGAATAAAAGCGGCAAGAAGATGATTCTGATTGTCTTTTTGATTTGCTTTGTGCCTTTTTTTCTCGCGGCTGCGGCTTATGTGAATGGTTTCTTTAAGGGACGAAACAACTACGGCACGCTCATCGACCCACAGCTAGACGTGCCCGCACAATTGCAGGCCACGCGTTTGGGCGGCGAGAAATTCGACATCAGTGAGCTAAAGGGCAAATGGATTCTCTTTCAAGTCGCTGCAAGCGACTGTAAAGAAGCCTGTCAGCAAATGATGTTCTACCAACGTCAAATCCGCACCTCAACCGGCAAGGAAAAAAACCGGCTCGAGCGTGTGGTATTTCTGATTGACGATGCGCCCGTTGAAACCATGTTGCTCAGACAGTTCGAAGGCGTGCATTTTGTGCGCATCAGTCAAGCCCAACTGACTGCCTGGTTGCCTGTGGCTGCAGAGCGGCAGTCAGATCCGGTTGCCATCCAAGAGCATGTGTTTCTTGCAGACCCTCTGGGTCATGTGATGATGCGCTTCCCGGCAAATCCGGACGCTGCAAAAATGCGCAAAGACATTTCCAAGTTGTTGTGGGCTTCAAGAATTGGTTGATTTCAAAGTGTTATCCGGAGTGGTGTCATGAGTTTTAAAAAGTGGGTTGCTTTTGCAACTGTCGTGACTTTTGGTTTGATCATGCTGGGTGCCTATGTGCGTTTGTCAGATGCAGGGTTGGGCTGTCCTGATTGGCCCGGTTGCTACGGCAAGCTGACGCCAAAAGGTGCGTCTGCTGAAATTTCCCAGGCTGTTTCACTGCAAGGTGGTGAGCATGGGCCGGTTTCCGAAGGCAAGGCCTGGAAAGAAATGGTTCATCGCTACATTGCCAGCGCGCTGGGCTTGTTGATTATTGCCATTGCCGTCATGGCCTGGAAGCAGCGTGAAGCGCTGCAGCAAAAGCCGCTGTTGGCCACCGTGCTGGTCGGCGTTGTCTGTTTGCAGGGCGCCTTCGGTGCCTGGACGGTAACGCTCTTGCTCAAACCCGCCATTGTGACCGGTCATTTGATTGGAGGCATGTTGTTGCTGTCCTTGCTGTCATGGCTGTTGATGCGTCAGCGAACGGTACCGGCTGGCACCCAACCGGGTTTTAGGGTGTCGCAAGGCTTGAGGTTGTTAGCCCCCATCGGCCTGCTAGTGGTGGCCATGCAAATTGTGCTGGGCGGCTGGGTTTCCACCAACTACGCCGCTTTGGCCTGCGTTGATTTTCCGACGTGTCAGGGCAAGATGGTGCCGGACATGGAGTTCGACCACGCCTTTGACATTGTTCGCGAGTTGGGAAAAACCGCAGATGGCGAAGGTCTGAGCATTCAGGCGCTGACAGCCATCCATTGGGTACACCGTGTGGGTGCGGCAGTGGTCACGCTGGTGTTGCTGGTGCTGGCTGTGGGGCTGCTCAGGCAGCCGGCGACCAAGCCTTTGGGTTTTAAGGTTCTGGGTGTTCTGAGCCTGCAACTGGTGTTGGGCATCTCCAATGTGGTGTTCCATTTGCCTTTGCCTGTGGCTGTTTTGCACAATGGTGGCGCGGCGCTTCTGTTGGTGACACTTATCTTGGTAAACTACCGTCTTGTCTCGACGCCACGCAGTTACTGAAATGCAAGCAGCCCCATTCCCGCAGTCCAAGTTTCTGCACGCCGCCCAGCAATACTGGGCGCTTACCAAGCCCCGTGTGGTGGCGCTGATCGTATTTTGCGCCGTCATCGGTATGTTTCTTGGCGTAGAAGGCTTGCCGCCAGTACAGCCCCTGCTGGTGGGCACAGTGGGCATCTGGTTGGTGGCGGGTGCTGCGGCTGCGGTGAACTGTTTGGTGGAGCAGCGCATTGATGCCTTGATGGCAAGAACGCGCGCACGACCCTTGCCTCGCGGTGAACTGAACAACTTTCAAACCTTGGTGTTTTCAGGCCTGATAGGCGGTTTCGGTGTTTGGTTGCTGTATGTTTTTGTTAACCCGCTCACCATGTACCTCACATTGGCTACCTTTGTGGGTTACGCCATTGTTTACACCATCTTGCTCAAGCCAAATACCCCGCAGAACATCGTCATCGGTGGCGCATCTGGTGCCATGCCACCCGTGTTGGGTTGGGCAGCGGTTACCAATTCCGTGACGGCTGAAGCGCTTGTTTTGTTCCTGATCATCTTTATATGGACCCCGCCGCACTTTTGGGCGTTGGCCTTGTATCGCACCAAGGAATATGAAAAAGCCGGTCTGCCGATGTTGCCGGTCACACACGGACCTGAATTCACCCGTTTCCATGTGTTTCTCTACACCGTCATGCTGACCGGTACAACGGTGCTGCCGTTTGCCATCAAGATGAGTGGTTGGATTTACCTGGTGTGTGCACTGGTGCTGGATGGCGTGTTTTTGTATTACGCCTGGCAGGTCTGGAAAAACTACACGGAGGCCATTTCAAGGCGGACCTTTGCTTTTTCCATCCTCTACCTTGCACTGCTGTTCGCGGCATTGCTGGTTGATCACTACGTTCGGCTATGAGCAACAGGCTGCTGTCGATTTTAGCCAGCTTGTTGCTGCTGGCAAGCTTGGGGGCGTGTTCCCCAGAGCCGGTGAAGTTTAAAAACACCGACATTACCGGTTCGGCCCTGAATCCTGATTTTTCATTGATGGACCCGGCGGGTAAACCCGTCAGCCTTGCAAGTTTCAAGGGTCAGGTGCTGGTGGTGTTTTTTGGTTTTACACAGTGCCCTGATGTCTGTCCCACCACCTTGCAAACACTGACTCAGGTCATGGAACGTTTGGGTGGCAAGCAAGAAAAGGTCAGTGTGGTGTTCATTACCCTTGATCCGGAACGCGACACGCCCGAGGTGTTGGCACAGTACCTGCCGCAGTTTAATAAACGGTTTGTGGGTTTGACAGGTTCAAAAGAGGCTCTGTCAGAGGCTGCAAAAGGCTATAGGGTGTTTTCTCAGCGTGTTGATGGAAAAACTGCAAGCAGCTATACCTTCGACCACACGGCGAGCTCCTATGTAATTGATACCAAGGGTGTTTTACGCTTGCTGGTGAGACATGCAGCAGCGCCTGCCGATATTGAAAGCGACATTGCCTTGCTGTTGCAAGGCAAATGAAGAAATCGGTTTAGGCGGATTCCAACATGAAGCCGCGCAGCTTTTTCATGGCTTGTTGTTCAATTTGACGAACCCGCTCTGCAGAAATACCAAACTCTGCGGCCAATTCATGCAAGGTTTTTGCCTCGTCGCCAGACAGCCAGCGTGCTGAAATAATGCTTTTTGCCCGCTCATCAAGCTGGTTCAAGGCGTTTGTGAGCCCTTCGCTGTGCAGCGTTTCTATTCTGCGAGATTCCAGAATGTCAGTGGGTTCTGCTTTTTCCGCTTCCAGATAGTGAATGGGGCTGAACGCATCGTCGCCGTCATCTGAGGGCAGTTCCATGGGAACGTCTCGACCCGACATGCGGGCTTCCATTTCCACCACTTCTTCAGGCTTCACATTCAAGCTGCTTGCCACTTCCTGAATTTGTTCGGGCGTGAATGTCTGACCGTGTTTTTTAAAACTGTTCAAGTTGAAAAACAGTTTTCTGTGCGCTTTGGTGGTGGCGATTTTAACCATGCGCCAGTTTTTCAGCACGTATTCATGAATTTCCGCTTTGATCCAGTGCATGGCAAAAGACACCAGACGTACACCGCGATCTGGGTCAAACCGCCTGACTGCTTTCATCAGGCCGATATTGCCTTCTTGTATGAGGTCGGCTTGCGCCAAGCCATAGCCCATGTACTGGCGGGCAATGGCCACCACCAGCCGCAAATGGCTCAGAACCAAACGTTTTGCAGCCTCGAGGTCGTTGTTTTTTATCAACGCTTCAGCGAAAGATTTTTCTTCTTCGGGTGTCAGCATGGGGATGCGATTAACAGCGCGGATGTACGCTTCCAGGTTTCCGACCGGGCCCGTGGCCATGGACCATGGGTCGCGTAGGGCAACTGCACGACTGGAAGAAACACTGATAACAGGAAGTGCTGACAAATCTGACATAGGTTTTAAAATCACATCACAAAATCTAACACAATATTAGCACTCTAGCGCAATGAGTGCTAAACGTCCACCCTCTAAATGAGGGAGTGCAGTGTTAAACTCGCAGACATCGTTTTCAACCGGGAGCGTGGGTGCGCGAACCTCTTTACGTCGATTTAGATGGTACTTTGACCTACACTGATTTGTTGCTGGAATCAGCGCTGGTGTTGCTTAAGCGCAATCCGATGTCGATTTTTCTTTTGGTCTGGTGGACGCTCTTGGGGCGAGCCAGACTGAAAGCTGAAATTGCCGCCAGAGTTGAACTGGATGTGAAAATCCTGCCTTACAACACCGCACTCTTGAACAAATTGAAAGCGGAAAAGGCGGCCGGGCGAAAACTTGTACTTGCCAGCGCCTCTAACCACAAATGGGTTGAGGCGATTGCACTGCATCTCAATTTGTTTGATGACATTCTGGCCAGTGACGGTCAAAACAACTTGCGTTCCAACAAGAAGCGGGCGGCCATTGAGTCTCAGACCCAAGGACAGCCTTATGCCTATGCAGGCAACAGCCGCGTCGACTTCCCTGTCTGGGCTGGCGCCAAAGAGGTGTGGGTTGTCAATGCCAGTTCAGCGACAGAAAAAGCGGCTTTAAAGAAATACCCAGGTGCCATTTGCATTCCGGCGCGTCCGGTCACCTTAAAAACCTTCATGAAGGCGCTTCGCCTGCACCAGTGGGCCAAAAATGCACTGATGTTCTTGCCGTTACTTGCTGCACACAGTCTCAGTGCTCAGAGTTGGCTGACAGTGCTGGTGGGTTTTCTGATTTTTGGAGCGTGTGCGTCAGCCACCTATGTAATAAACGATTTATGGGATCTGGCCTCAGACAGGCAACATCCCCGAAAGTGCGACCGGCCTTTTGCCAGTGCCCTGTTGCCCATTTCCACCGGCGTGATGCTGGTGGGGGTGTTGCTGCCAGGGTCCCTGATCGCTGCAGCCTGTTTGTCCACTCAGTTTTTCCTGTTGGTGGCGTTGTATGTGGTCATCACCCTGTGTTATTCGTTTCGCTTGAAAAAAATTCCACTGCTTGATGTTGTTGTTCTGGCCATTTTGTACACGCACCGGATTTTTACCGGCGGCGTGCTGGCGGGTTTGGCTGTGACCCATTGGCTTATGGTGGTGTCCCTGTTTATTTTCCTGAGTCTGGCCTTGGTAAAACGCTGCACTGAACTTGAGTGGGTGCGGGAATCGGGGAAGCTGGATGCAGCAGGCAGGGGTTACAGGGTGGGAGATCTGAGTTATTTGGTCAGCATGGGGGTTGCCAGTGGTTTTGTCGCTGTGCTGGTGCTGGCCTTGTACATAGAAACCCAACGCGGTTCGGTGGCCTATCCCAACGCAGGGGCATTGTGGTTTGTTTTGCCGGTTCTGATGTACTGGATCATGCGGCTTTGGATCAAGACCTCCCGCATGGAAATCCATGACGATCCGCTGCTGTTTGCAGCCAAGGACAGAAGCAGTTGGGGGGTTGCGGCATGTATTGGCGTAATTGCAATCATTGCCAGCGTGAAGTGGACATAATGGTGTGAGATGACAACAGACAACGCAATTGAAAATCGCTTCAAAGAACGGTTCTGGTGGGTTTTCGGGCTGACGCTCGGCTTGAAGCTTTGGTTGGCAGCGGGGTTTCCATTCACCGGGGATGAGGCATTTTTCTACCAATGGGGTGTTTATCCGGATTGGGGTTATTACGACCATCCGCCCATGGTGGGATGGTTGCTGTGGTTGTTGCGCCATATTTCGGATCACCCTTTGGCATTGCGCCTTGCCACGGTCATGTTGTGGAGCCTGATTGCCTTGGGTGTGGTGGATTTGTTGAAGCGCATGTTGCCGCAAGCAGACCTGGCCCGCGCATACGGCTTGGGCATTCTGTTTTTGTTGCTGCCGTTTACCTGGGCCTTAAATGCAGTGACCACTGACACCCCCCTGATATTTTTTATGTTTTGTTCAGGTTACTGCTTCCTGAGAATGCAGGACGCTGACAAATGGTGGCCTTGGGCCATGTTTTGCGGTGTATTTCTGGGTCTTGCCTTGTTGTCCAAGTTTTTTGCGGGTTTGCTGGCCATTGCATACTTTGTGGCTTGTTGCCGCAGCCTGAAGGGTTGGAAGCAACTGGTCTTGATCGCGTTGTGCGCATTGCCATCTTTTGCCATCAACATGGCCTACAACGCAACGCACTGCTGGAACAATGTCATGTTCAATTTGGTGAACCGGCATGAGGGCGCCAGCACTTCGGTAAAAACCATATTGGTTTATCTCGGCATGATGCTCTACCTCATTACCCCGTGGGTATTGTGGCAATTCAAAAGCGTTTGGTCTGAAAATCGCGCCAAGTGGGCACTTTACAGCCTGTTTTTGGTGCCTTTTGCCTTGTTTTTACTGCTGTCCGTTAAAAAAACCATAGGCTTACATTGGGTGCTTGGGTTTCTGCCTTTTGTGTTTGTTGCCTATGGGCTGTTTGCCACCAGTGAGAACTTGAACAGGCAAAGCAAATGGACAGCATTGCTTGGTGTGCCGCATTTGCTGCTGCTTGCTGCTTTCATTGTGCCTTCAACAGATTTTTGGGCTGGGCGCGGCTTGCATGAAAAGGTGGTATTTCACCGCGAAACACCGGAAATTGTGCGGCAGTTGCGCCTGAATTTGCCGCCAGACGGAAAAATCGCCGCCTTCACTTACACGCCTGCAGCTTTGCTTTCATACCATGCAAAGGAATATGTGCCTGTGTTGGGGCCTGGCAAGTACCACGCTCGGCAAGACGATGTCATTGTTGATTTCAGATTGCTTGATGGCAAGCCCATCCGGGTGTTTGACAATCAGCCCATAGACCCTGCGAAAATCAAGGATTACTTCGAGTCTGTTTCCCTGGGCGAATTTGAGGTGAACGGGGTGAAGTTCTACTATGCCGATGGCAAGGCATTCCGGTATCAGGCATTTCGCGACACAGCGCTAAAAACTGTGTTTGAAAAGTATTACCAGATACCGGCGTTCCTGCCGCGTTACGGATGTCAGTTCACCGAACGCTACGGGTTTTGATCAGTGGATGGACCAGACGGTGCGACGCACGGAGGCCCAGGCGCCCAGCATGACAAGGAATGTCCATGCCGTCAGCCCCAGCAGCGTCCAGAGGGTTGCGGGCGCTGAAAAACGGAAGTGCGAGTCAAATTCACGAATGTAACTGCCCACGGCTTGGTCTGCCGCCAACATGGAGAGCAACACGCCAAGGTAGGCCATGCCGTAAGCCAGCAAGGACAGTGACAGTGCCCACCAGAGCGTGGGACGGCCCACTTCGGCATCGCTGGCGCCCAGCGCCTTTAAAACTTCCACTTCCTGCCTTTGGCCCACCAACTGCAGCCGCACGGTGTTGAAGGTGACAATGACCACGAGAATACCCACCAAGCCGCTGATGCCCAAGGCCAGTGCCTGCAGGCTGAGCAGCAGGGTTCTTAGCCGGCGTATCCATTGGCTGTCAAACTGTACATGTTCAACGCCCTGCAGTTTTTTCCAGTTGCTCACCCAGCCATTCATGACGTCTTCATCAACTTCATTTCCCAAGCGGAAACGCACCACCAAGGTGTAGGGCAGAGGGTTTTCCGGCAGGGCGTCAATCAGATCGGGCGATTGGCTTTGTTCCTTCAACAGGCTGAGTGCTTTGGTCGGGTCGATAATTTCTGCACCCGACACTGAACGCTCTCGCATGACGCGGGCCCGCGCATCTTCCACAATGGCCACCGGGGTTTTAGGCTTGAAAAAAATACTGATTTCCGGGTCGCCTATCCAGCGGTCCATGGAGGGCAGCATGGCGGACAAGCCTTGAACCAAAGACCAGGGCAGCGCCAATGCAATGCTCAAGACCAGTGCGTTCATGAGGTTGCCCACCGGGTGTTCAAGCCAGGGTTTCATGCCTGACCGAATGGCAAACACTTGCATCCGCAGCCATTTCTTCACAGTACGTCTCCTTTGGCATCAAACAATTCAAGTTTGCCGGCATTCAATTTCATTCGGTGGGTCCAGCCTTTGAAGCGTTCGGTATCGTGGGTCGCCACTAAAATGGTGACGTTGGCTTGGTTGAATTCGCGAAACAGTTGTGCGATTTTGTCTGCAGCCAGACCGTCAAGCTGCGCGGTGGGTTCATCTGCAAGCAGCACCGCCGGACGATTGACGATGGCTCTGGCAATTGCCACGCGCTGTTGCTCTCCGCCGGACAATACGCTGGGCAAAAATTTTGAGGCTTTGGCCAACCCGACCCGGGTGAGTGCAGCGCTGACGCGTGCCTGAATTTCTTCGTTGGAATTGCCGGCAATGCGCATGGGCAGGGCTACGTTTTCAAAACAGCTGAGGTTGGGCAGCAAAATAACGTCGTTGCCGATGTAACCCACGGAGCGTCGATAGTGTGAGCGGGCGGCACGTGAAAGTTTGCTCATCGCTTTGCCGGTGACCGTCACTTCTCCTTTGGTCGGGATCTCGAAAGAGGCGAGCAACCTGAGCAGTGAAGATTTTCCTGCGCCTGAAGGGCCTTCGATGATGACATACGACTTGGCCGGTATTTGCAGGCTGATTTGATTTAAAGCGACGCTCTTACCATAGCGCAGGCTGACGTCTTTGAGTTCTATCATCGGTTTTCTTCATCCAGACCTACCAGCGCGTTGGCATACTCCATGGCGCGGAACGGTCGTAAATCATCCAGTTTTTCGCCCACGCCAATGAAGGCGACAGGCACTCGCTGGGTCATGGCCATGGCGGCCAGAATGCCACCCTTTGCAGTGCCATCAAGCTTGGTGACAACCAGCGCAGTCACGCCGAGGGCGTCATTGAAAGCTTTAAGCTGCATCAGCGCGTTTTGACCGTTGGTGGCGTCAAGCACCAAAACAATTTCATGGGGTGCCTCCGGCATGGCTTTGCCCATGACGCGCTTTATCTTTTTCAGCTCTTCCATGAGGTGCAGTTGTGTGGGCAGACGGCCTGCGGTGTCTACAATCAGCAAGTGCACATTGCGCGCAATGGCCGAACCCACGGAATCAAAGGCCACTGCGGCGGCATCTGCACCTTCTTGAGAGATGACGGTAATGTTGTTGCGCTCGCCCCAGACGGCCAACTGTTCGCGCGCAGCAGCACGAAAGGTGTCGCCAGCTGCCAGTAAAATGGAGTAGCCGATGTCGCCATACCAATGGGCCAGTTTGCCGATGCTGGTGGTTTTGCCGGTACCGTTTACACCCACCACCATCATGACCAAGGGACGCACACGGTCGATGCCCATGGATTGCTCCAGCGGACGAAGCATTTCGAAAATGGCATCACGCAGGGCAATTTGAACCCCCTCTGATGAGTGGATGGATTGCGTTGCGACCTCTTCACGGATACGCTTCATCAGCGCCTCTGTGGCGGGCAGTCCGCAATCTGCGAGCAACAACCGTTCTTCGAGTTCTTCAAACAGCGATTCGTCCACAGCGCGACCGGTGAACATGCCGCTGATGCCTGAACGGGTTTTGCTAAGACCCACCTTCAGCCGTGAAAGCCAGTCGTCTTTCTGCCCAGGCACTTTGGGCGTGGGCAGCGGGTTTTTTCCGTCCGAATTGGAGGGAGAATCAGATTTTGGGAAACCAAACATAGAGTCGTGTTGTCGCAGTTAAGCGCGGTGAGGCATCCGAGCAAAACCTGTCGGAATTTGCTTCAATAGCGCTGCCAGTATTGGCAAATTGAGTTTGATTCTACCACCCCGGAGGCATGATTTTGAAAATGAAGCAGTTGTTGAATTTAAAGCGGGTTTTATCAGGCAGGGCGTTTCTGATGGCGGGCGTAGCGGCGGCAGTGTTGCCAGGCATGCTGATGGCCGCAGAGGCGCTTGGGGCGCTGCCCGGGGTTACGGAAATGCAATTGAAAAACGGTATGCGGGTCATTGTGAAAGAAGACCACCGGGCGCCCACGGTTGCGCACATGGTGTGGTACAAGGCAGGCTCCGTTGATGAAACAAACGGCACCACCGGGGTGGCCCACGTTCTTGAGCACATGATGTTCAAGGGCACCAAAAACCTGAAGCCGGGTGAGTTTTCCAAAAAAGTGGCTGCCATGGGTGGGCGTGAAAATGCATTCACCAGCCGCGATTACACCGCTTACTTCCAGCAAGTGCAGTCAAAAGACCTGTCTAAGGTCATGGCCCTTGAAGCCGACCGGATGAACAACCTGATGTTGTCCAAGGCTGAGTTCGACAAGGAAATTCGCGTGGTGATGGAAGAGCGCCGCTTGCGCACGGAAGACCAGGCCAAGGGGCTGATGTATGAAAACCTGATGGCCAATGCTTACCAATCCTCGCCTTACCGGGCGCCTGTCATTGGCTGGATGGCCGATCTGGAAACCCTGAGCTATCTGGATGCCAAGGCTTGGTATGACAAATGGTATACGCCCTCAAATGCAATTTTGATTGTGGCGGGCGACGCAGACCCGAAAAAAGTGAAGCAATGGGCTGAAGACACCTACGGCAAGATCAAGCCGCGTGCCTTGCCCGAAAGAAAAACCCAAAATGAACCCAAGCAATTGGGTGTCAAGCGCTTTGCCGTGCAGGCACCCGCGGAAAATCCGTATCTGATGCTGGCATTTCATGTGCCCAAGCTCAACAACGTTGAGAACGATGTTGAACCGTACGCGCTTGAGGTGCTCAGCGGTGTGCTGTCTGGTTATGATGGCGCGCGTTTTTCGCGTGAACTGATCAACGAAAAACGCATTGCCAACCAAGCCAGCGCTGGTTATGACATGACGGCCCGCGGTCCCAGCCTGTTTTTAATCGACGCTACCCCAGCGAAGGGGCAGAGCGTTGAGGCAATGGAAACCGCGTTGCTGGAACAGATTCAGCGCATTGCCAAGGAAGGGGTTGAAGACAAGGAGTTGTCTCGCGTTAAAGCCAACTTACTGGCTGATCAAGTGTATAAGCTGGATTCCGTGTTCGGGCAGGCCATGGAAATTGCCTCTTTTGAAATGGTGGATATTCCTTATTCGAAGTCGGTTACCGTGGTTCAGCGGTTGCGGGCAGTCACATCCGATCAAGTGCGTGATGTGGCGGCCAAGTATTTTAATGAGCAGTCCATGACAGTGGGCCGTCTGATTCCTTTGCCAGTGGTCAATAAGCCGGCAGAAAAGTCGAAAGCGGGTGGTCGTCATGGTTGAGCAGGTCAAACAAGCAGTGGTTACAGTCAAAAGCAGTGAAGGTGTCGGTATGAGGTTTGTTAAAACGGTTTCATTTGCGCGGGGTTTGGTCTTGGTTCTGGCTGGTTTGGCGGGTGGTGCTCAAGCAGCCTTGCCCATCGAGAGCTGGACTCTGGCATCTGGCGGCCGGGTGATGTTCATGCGCGCCCCCGCCATTCCCATGGTGGACATTCAGGTTGATTTTGACGCAGGTTCCCGCCGTGAACCCGCAGAAAAAACCGGTTTGGCCAGTTTTACACAGTCTATGCTGGACAAAGGGGCCGGCGGGCGCAAAGAAAGCGATATTGAAGACGCCCTGGCCGATGTGGGTGCCCGCATGGGCGGTGGGTCAGGTGCCGACAGAGCCAGTTTGAATCTGCGTACCCTAACCTCGGCGCAGGAATTGAACCGTGCCGTGGAAACCTTGGCTTTGGTGTTGCAAAAGCCTGATTTTCCGGCAGACGTATTAGAGCGCGAGCGGGCCCGGTCAATTGCCAGCATTCGTGAAGCCAGCACAAAACCAGAGTCAATCGCCAACAAGCGCTTGATGGCGTTGATGTACCCTGGGCATCCGTATGGTCGCAGTGCCACTGAAGAAACCGTGGGTCGCATCGCAGTGGAAGACTTGAAGCGCTTTTACGCTGAAAACTACACGGCAAAGCGTGCAGTGGTTTCAATTGTGGGCGATCTCGACAGAGCACAGGCGTCGCGAATTGCAGCGCAATTGCTGGCAGGGCTTCCGGCCGGCGTAGAGCCGCCTGCGCTGCCCGCGTTGCAGATGCCGGCACAAGTAGAAGAGCGCATTGCCCATCCTTCGTCGCAAAGCCATATTTTGGTTGGTTTGCCTGCCCTGCAACGCGGCGACCCCGATTTTTTCCCGCTGGTGGTGGGCAACTATATTCTGGGTGGCGGTGGTTTCGTGTCGCGGTTGATGTCTGAAGTTCGTGAAAAGCGTGGGCTTGCTTACAGCGCCTACGCCTATTTCTCTCCTATGGTGCAGTTGGGTCCGTTTGAAATGGGCTTGCAGACCCAAAAAGACCAGACCAACACTGCGCTGGCGGTAGCTCGGGAAACACTGAATAAGTTTTTGCAGGATGGACCCACACCCAAGGAATTGCAGGCGGCCAAATCCAATTTGGTGGGCGGATTCCCGCTTCGTTTGGACAGCAACAAGAAATTGCTGGATCAGATTTCAACCATTGGCTACTACCGTTTGCCTGAAGATTACCTCGACCAATGGACGGCGCAAGTGGAAAAAGTGACAATCGCGCAGATTCGCGATGCATTTTCCAGACGTGTGAAGCCCGAGCACCTGGTCACAGTGATTGTTGGGCAGGGGAGTTGAAGGTTTTTGGCGCTTGAAAAAAACGCTGCCCGACAGGGCAGCAAGTCTGCAAAAACAGGTCAGGTACGCATCATTGGCGGTCAATTTCGCCGAACGGTGCTGCCTGTACCACCGGTTGAGGGTCTCAGACCCAGCCCAGACCGTGTCCGGGAGACGCTCTTTAACTGGCTCGGGCAAACCTTGCCTGCGATCCGTGTACTTGACGCATTTGCCGGCACGGGGGCCCTCGGGTTTGAGGCCTTGTCTCGCGGCGCAGCCCAAGTGGATTTTTTTGAAATCCATCCCTTGCTCTGCAAACACTTAAAAGACAGTGCAAAACTGTTGCAAACTCGCAGTGAAACGACCTTAAATCTCCAAATTTACGCCACAGACGTGATCAAACGGCTGAATCCGGTTCAGAACGCCCCCATGTTTCTGTATGATCTCATCCTGCTTGACCCGCCCTTCGGCTCAGATAAGCTTGCACAGGCCATGCCTTTGTGTGTTTCTCGCCTCGCGCAGGGTGGCATGTTGTATGTGGAATGGCAAAACTCGCTTGAAACTGATGCAGTCTTGAGCCAGTTGATGCTATCTTTAAATTTAGAGGTTTATCGAGCTGACCGCGCAGGGCAAGTGCATTTTCACTTGCTTCGTCGGGCAGACACCTGAATTCAGGCTTTGCAGCCTGGGTTTTGTAATGTGGCCTGTCGCTCTGGCCTAGGAGATCACGCATGAAAATCGCTGTTTACCCCGGTACCTTCGACCCGTTCACCCGAGGCCATGAAGATTTGGTGCGCCGTGCCGCCAAGATTTTCGACCGTGTTGTGGTGGGTGTTGCTGACAGCAAGAGTAAAAAACCGTTTTTCGACTTGAAAGAGCGGGTTGAAATCGCCACCGAGGTTTTGGCGCATTATCCAAATGTCAGTGCTGTGGGTTTCTCCGGGCTGCTCAAGGATTTCGTGCGTGAACAAGGTGCCGACGTCATTATTCGGGGTTTGCGCGCCGTCAGCGATTTTGAATATGAGTTTCAGATGGCCGGCATGAACCGCTATTTGCTGCCTGACGTTGAATGTTTGTTTTTGACGCCATCTGACCAGTATCAGTTTATATCCGGCACCATCGTGCGCGAAATCGCTACTTTGGGTGGCGACGTCAGCAAGTTTGTATTTCCTTCCGTTGAGCGGTGGTTAAAAGAAAAGATGGCAGATCAGGCCGCTTTACGTGCACAG
This sequence comes from Burkholderiaceae bacterium, assembly GCA_040379625.1. GTDB lineage: Bacteria > Pseudomonadota > Gammaproteobacteria > Burkholderiales > Burkholderiaceae_B > SXZD01. Next base: position 12,052 of record JBEIKS010000005.1, on the reverse strand, counting down.
ATGGAAGCAATTGAACAGGCCAACAACGGTTAATACACTGTGGCGCTCATTATTACGGATGAATGCATCAATTGCGACGTTTGCGAGCCCGAGTGCCCAAACGGCGCAATTTCCATGGGCGAAGAGATTTATGAAATTGACCCGAACAAATGCACGGAGTGCATAGGCCATTTTAATGAGCCCCAGTGCGTTGTGGTTTGCCCTGTCGAGTGCATACCGGTAGACCCAGCCCACACAGAAAGCCAACCACAGTTGTTGGCGAGATTTTTCCTGCTTCACCCGAACAAAACACCCCAGATGCCTAATTAGGCAAAAAAGTTATTCGCACAGCAGTGCTGGAGCGTCGACCGCCTGTTTCTTTCTTTTCAGGTCAAACCAACCCGACTGCCAAATCCAGACCTTCGCGTTTTGGTCGGAGCTTTGGCAATTCAGACGCCAGTCTTGCGCTTTTGCCAACAGGGCTTCACTGCCTGAGATAGATTCAGGGCGTATTTTTACGCGTTGCAGCGCCAAGTCCACTGTGGCGTTGAAAGTCCAGGCTTCGGCTTGCTCATGGGTGTAGGTCCATTCTGCCTTTTTTGCGCTTAGCCTGCCATCGGCCCATTCGAAGTCGGCCCGGCGCACGCTCAGTGCTGCCTGATGATCGTCTGGTGCGTCTTCCCGCCGTACATAGGCGCGAAACTGTTGAAGCCCCCAGCTGGGTGCCTTGATGCTGGGAAGTGTCATGGCATCAATTGCGGCGGTTGCGTACCAAGGAAAATCAAGAAAATCGCCACGTGCACTGGCTTCCAGACTTTCCAGTTGCAACTGTTCGCCTGTGAGGGTCAGCCTGGCTTGGAGTTGTGCATTCCAAGCGTTGTCGTTTGGTGCGCCTGCGCGGATGGCCACATACGAGGTGGCCTCGCCATCGGATTGCAGTTGCAGGTCATCAATTAAAAATTGAGTGCTCTGACCCGTGGCTGAGACGGTTTGTAGCCGCGAGTCTTTGACGCTGAGGTGCTTGGGTAGCCTCAAAGGACGCTTTGTGTCCGAACGCAGTTTTTTCAAGTGCAGCAGCGTCCAGTCGCCTTCGGCGTCTTTTTCCGCCCTAAAAACAGCTTGTTTCAAATTGAGCGAAACGGGAAACAAGTCGCCTTGCAACCATTGCGAGTAACTGAATTCGAGGCTGACAAGGCCCGCATGAACAATGGGTTGCTTCGTGATTGCGCTGTTGATTTGCACGTTGATCAACCGAAGCTTCGGACTGGGCAACATTGAAACCACAAAGCTTTCTGCCTTGAATTCAATGGCTCTGCCTTCTTCCACACCTGAAGCAATGGGCTTGAGCAGAAAAGAGGGCATGTAAACCCCATGCCACAGCATGATGGCTGCGGCCGTGCTGCCCAACAGCAAAACAATGTTTTTTAGAACACGCCCCCAACGCAATGACCTTGTGGGCAAAGTTGGGGGATGTTTCACGAAGTGCGGGGACGCTGTTTAGTGAAGTGGTCTAGACGTTGAACAGGAAGTTCATGACGTCACCATCCTTAACCACATATTCTTTGCCCTCTGAGCGCATTTTTCCCGCTTCTTTTGCGCCAGCCTCACCTTTGCAGGCAACAAAGTCTTCAAAAGCAATGGTTTGCGCACGGATAAAGCCACGCTCGAAGTCGGTGTGAATGACGCCGGCGGCCTGGGGGCCGGTATCGCCCACGTGAATGGTCCAGGCGCGCACTTCCTTGACGCCTGCGGTGAAGTAGGTTTGCAGACCCAGTAGTTTGAAGCCTGCGCGAATCAAGCGGTTCAAGCCGGGTTCTTCCATGCCCATGTCGGCTAGAAACGCCATTTTGTCTTCGTCTTCCATCTCTGCGATTTCAGATTCAATGGCTGCGCAAATACTGACCACCGGTGCATTTTGTTCGGTGGCATACGCCGTGAGTCTGTCCAGATAGGGGTTGTTGGTGAAGCCGCTGTCAGACACGTTGGCCACGTACATGGCGGGTTTGGCGGTGATCAGGCACAAGGGCTTGATGGCGGCCAATTCCTCTTCATCCAGTTTCAGGGCGCGGATTGGCTTGGCCTCATTTAACTGGGCCAGACATTTTTCCAGAACATCCACCAAGCGTTTGGCTTCTTTGTCGCCACCGGAGCGAGCGGCCTTGGCGTAGCGGTGCATCGCTTTTTCAGCGGTTTGCAGGTCGGCCAGTGCCAACTCTGTCGCTATGGTTTCAATGTCGGAGATGGGGTCCACCTTGCCGTTTACGTGAATGATGTTGCCATCATCGAAGCAGCGAACCACGTTTACGATGGCATCTGTTTCACGAATGTGTGCTAAAAACTGATTGCCCAGTCCTTCGCCTTTGGAGGCGCCAGCCACCAAACCGGCAATGTCTACGAATTCAACCGTGGCGGGTACAATCCGTTCTGGTTTCACAATTTCAGCGAGTCTGGTCAGGCGTGGGTCGGGAACCTCAACCACGCCCACATTGGGCTCGATGGTGCAGAAGGGGTAGTTTTCTGCCGCAATGCCAGCCTTGGTCAGGGCGTTGAATAATGTGGACTTGCCAACGTTGGGCAAGCCGACGATGCCGCATTTAAGGCTCATGTTGTTCCTTTATTGAAAGCGTGTAATGCCTATTTTAACCTTCGGCAGGCTGTTTCTCCTGGCTGCAATCTGGGGCGCATCATTTCCCCTGATTCGCAGCAGCGTGTCCGCTTTCGGGCCTGCGTGGTTAATTGAAGGTCGCCTTGCGCTCGGTGCGCTGGCGTTAGCCGTATTTTGCCTGAGTCAGCGCCGGGTGTTTGCCTTTCGACGCAACTGGAGGCATTTTTTAGTTCTCGGGATTATAAACTCAGCGTTTCCCTTTCTTTGTTTCGGTTATGCGGCGCAGACCTTCAGTGCGTCCTTGTTGTCCATTTTTAACGCAAGTACGCCGATATTTGCCGGTCTTTTGGGGGTTTTCTGGTTAAAAAGAAAAGTTTCGACACTGGGTTGGTTGGGTATGCTGGTCGGTGTGGCCGGCGTTGCCCTCATCGGTCTCGAAGGCATTGCAGTCAAGGGTGAAAACACGGTGTTGGCGCTTGTGGCTTGCTTGCTGGCGCCTGTGTCTTACAGCTACGCCAGTTTGTACACCACGCATTACTCCAAAGATGTGCATCCGCTGGACAATGCCCATGGCAGTTTGTGGGTGGGGGCTGCCCTGCTGTTGCCGCTGGCGGCGGGAAGTCCGGCTGCCTTAAGGGTGCCCGAGTTCAGCGATTGGGCCGCCATAGTTACCTTGGGTTTGCTTTGCACCAGCTTTGCCTATTTGCTTTTTTACCGCTTGTTGTTGGACATGGGGCCGGTGAAGGCCTTGTCGGTGACATTCCTGATTCCCTTGTTTGGCATTTTTTGGGCGTGGTTATTTTTGGGGGAGCAAATTACGCACACCATGTGGATCGGTGGGGGGCTGGTGTTGCTCGGGTCAGCGCTGCTTCACGGGGTATTTGAAAAAAAGGCTGCCAACGCCTGAGGCGCTCAACGTCTGGCGTCACCCAATGGCAGGAGTTCGGAAACATTCGGGCGTTCAATAAATGTAGCCAGTTCCTCCGCCAGTTGGTGGCTGGCCTGCATGGCCGCTTTCCAGTGCGACATTCGCATTTCATGGTCGAAGTTGTAGCGAGTGAAGTCGCTGCGGTCCGGAATTTTTTTTGCGGGCAGGCTGGCAACAAACTCAGGCGAGGGGCAGATCAGAAGCATGTTGCTGAGCCAGGCTTCGGGTGCGCGCCGGTGTTTTACCCATTTGTCGAGCCAACCGGGGGTGATGCTGGGAACAAAATGCGGATACAGCACCAAGCCTTTTAGCCGGTGGTAGGGAAGCGCCAGATGATAATCCGTCAAACCGCCGTCCCAATAGGGGCCGGGCGGGCTGCCCGGAATTTGTGCCACTGGGTGCAGCACAAAGGGAATGCTGCCTGAGGCCAGCAGTGCCGGTTTGAGGTTGTGTTGGTCCAGTGAATGAAATTCAGTGGGTAGCGTGTCAAAGGGCTGTTGCAACCAGTCCAATGGTGCGTTGGAGGGGCTGTAGACTATGCGTTCAAGGTAGCGGCCCAGTTTGCCCCGGCTTGCCGTGTTGGCCAGAACGGCCGCTGCAAAACCCCGTTTTTTCGCGCGACCACCCGCGGCATACACTGGCGGGCGCCCCCTGTTGACCCAAACAATCAGCCGGTTACTGCTGTGTTGCGCCATTGCCTGCGATTCATCCGCCACGATGGTGTTGATCATTCCGTTGCAAACCGCGGTGATTTCATCAATGGTGGCACCCTTGCGGTAGCATTGGGCCTCGCAATACTGCTGAGCCAACCTGTCAATGGCGGCGCGCGGGTTTGGAGAGCAGGCGGCAGCCATGCGCCAGGCGCCGATGGAGGCGCCAATAAGTTGGCGTTCCACGTTGTCGTTTAACCAGTCGCTGAATAAAAATTGATCCAGCCCGTGCAGTATCAGACCTTTCGGCCCGCCAGCCGCACCGGGTACCGCTTGCACATCTGCAGGCTTGAGACCTTCACGTGCAATGTGTTCCCTTGCGCGCGTGCCTGCGTACATTAGCAGTTTTTTCATTTGCCGCTTCCAGGTGTTTGCGTGTGCAACTCTTTGCTGGCCTGCGCAAAGTTGCCTTCCAGTAGGGAAGGTAGCACTGTCAGCGATTTGAAGATACAGTCTTCGATGCCGCGCAATTCCTCCTGTCTGGGGCGGTGCAGCACAAAATCGGCAACTTGCTGTGTCAGTTGCAAGGTTCTGGGATGCCCGATGCCAAGGCGCAAGCGCCAGAAGTTGGGGCTGCTCATTTGAGAAGTGATGTCTTTCAGGCCATTGTGGCCTGCGCTGCCACCACCGAACTTTAATTTGACAGTACCGGGCAACAGGTCCAGTTCGTCGTGTGCCACCAAGATTTCTTCAGGCGCAATTTTATAAAACTTGGCAAGTGCAGCCACTGAAAGGCCGGAGCGGTTCATGTAGGTTGCTGGAATCAGGCACCAGACATCGCCGTGAGGTGTTTTAAACCGACCGGTTTCGCCTAAAAACCCTTTTTCCAGTTGCAGGCGGCATCTCATTTGGTCCGCTACCGCTTGGACAAACCAGGCGCCTGCGTTGTGTCGTGTGTTGGCGTAGTCCGGCCCCGGGTTGCCCAGCCCCACAATTAAACGGATAGGGGGTTCCGTGCTGCCTTTGCTCATGTTGTTTGCGCCTCTACATGTAAAAAACCCGCTCAAGCAGTGACGCCATGAGCGGGTATTTCAATCAAGTGGATGGAGGCCGGTTAAGCGGCCGTTCCAGCGTTGATTATTTTGCAGCTTCTGTGGTTTCTGCGCCGCCACCCTTGACCACGACGGTCACGATGACAGGATCTTCCTGGGAAACGGTTGTAACGCCGGCAGGCAACACGATGTTGCTTGCGTGGATTGACTTACCGACTTCCAGACCTGACAGATCAACAGAGATGAACTCTGGCAGATCGCCTGGGAGGCAGGAAATATCCAGTTCGGTGATGACGTGGCTGACCAAACCGCCGGAAATCTTCACTGCAGGAGAGTTTTCCTCACCGTGGAAGTGCAAGGGCACGCGAACGTGAATTTTGTGTGTGCTGTCTACGCGCTGGAAATCGATGTGCAGGATTTGTGGCTTGTAGGCGTGCGATTGGAAATCGCGCAGCAGAACTTTTTCAACCTTGCCTTCGATGTCCAAGTCGAGAATGGACGAATGGAAGGCTTCCTTTTGCAGTGCATGCCACAAAGGATTGTGTTCGATTTCGATGTTCACAGGCTTGGCTTCACCACCGTAAACGATGCCGGGAACCTTACCTGCATGACGCAGGCGGCGGCTCGCTCCGGACCCCTGCGTATTGCGCAATGCTGCTGTTACTTTCATGATTCACTCCATTTGAAACCGCCGCGACCAGCGGTTTGGTTACTGATTTAATGCACACCTTTGTTGGCTTTCGCGGGTTGGTCGTGTGCTTTACCTAAAGCGGAACTGACGGGTGATGATTATTCGTTGAACAAGGAGCTGACAGAGTCTGAGCGCAAAATTCGACGTATGGTTTCTGCCAGAAGATCAGCCACGCTGAGTTGGCGGACTTTGCCGGAGGCAATTGCGTCTGCGCGCAGCGGGATGGTGTCAGTGACAACCAGTTCATCGAGTTGTGAGTCTGTGATTCTGGCAACTGCACCACCGGACAACACCGGGTGGGTACAGTAGGCAACCACTTTCTTTGCGCCATGGCCCTTCAGGGCTGCTGCCGCTTTGCACAATGTGTTGGCGGTATCGACCATGTCGTCCATGATGACGCAGGTGCGGTCTTTGACGTCACCGATCAGGTTCATCACCTCGGCCACATTGGCACGGGGACGGCGCTTGTCGATGATGGCGAGATCCACATCCAGACGTTTGGCCAGGGCGCGGGCGCGAACAACGCCGCCGACGTCAGGGGACACAACAATCAGGTTTTCAAAATTCTGTTTCCAGACATCGCTCAGCAGCACGGGTGAGGCGTAGATGTTGTCCACGGGGATGTCGAAGAAACCCTGAATTTGGTCTGCGTGCAGGTCCATGGTGAGCAGGCGATCAACGCCGACCACTTGCAACATGTTGGCCACCACTTTCGCGGAAATGGCCACGCGGGAAGAGCGAACCCTGCGGTCTTGGCGTGCATAACCGAAATAGGGGATGGCGGCTGAAATACGACCTGCAGATGCACGTTTGAGTGCGTCCACCATCAGCATGGTTTCCATGAGGTTGTCGTTGGTGGGCTCGCAAGTGGACTGTAAAACGAAAACATCTTTACCGCGTACGTTTTCGTTGATTTCCACAGTGACTTCTCCGTCGGAGAAACGCCCTACGTTGGCTTTGCCTAAAGAAATTCCGAGACTTTTGGCGACTGCGGCCGCCAGATCCGGATTGGCATTGCCGGTAAATAACATCAAGCCATCATGTGACACGGTGGGGCCTCGGCAGCGAAAGGCGTCTGGGACGCACGGGACTTAAAAACACGGGGGCCAGACTTGCTGGCCCCCTTTGGGTTGGGCTGGGGAGGAAGGATTCGAACCCTCGAATGCCGGAATCAAAATCCGGAGCCTTAACCGACTTGGCGACTCCCCAAAAACTTGGGCTACAACTATTGTACCGCTTGGCTTTTCAAGGAGGCTTCTGGCAGCGTTGTAGCTGCTTTAACCAACCATTGATTCAGACCGGACGACTCACATTGCTGCTTGAGTGCTGCTTCGGCTTGCAGTGCCTTCTGTTTTGAAGAAAACACACCAAAAACCGAACTGCCGGAGCCAGACATTCTGACCCAATCGGGTGCAATTTCAAAAGGAAGGCGTTGAAGTAAAGATACCGCGACAACCACTTGTTTGCACACCAACTCTGCCACTGGCTGAAGCTGGTTTCTTGCCTCTGTTCTTATAAAGTTCAGAAGCCCCGATGTCTGTGAAAAACCAAAGACCAGCATTTTGACGCTTGAAGCCTCCCGTGTCAAATCGGGGTGCGAAAAAATATCAACTGTGGCGATGGATGCCGGGGGCTTGACGATCACAATTGGCAGTTCGGGAAGCGCCAGTGGCTCAACGAACTCACCAATTCCAGAAACGAAAGCCCCACCATTTCCCATGAAAAACGGGACATCTGCACCTAAAGTTGCACCTATTGCCATTAACTCGTCTTGTTTCTTGTTGAGTTGCAGGAGTTCATTGATCGCCATCAGGGTGTAGGCTGCATCTGCGCTTCCGCCACCCAGGCCTGCACCGGAGGGGATGTTTTTTTTCAGATCAATGTGCACGCCAGCGTTGATGCCACTTTTTTTCAGCAGGGAATTTGCCGCCTTCACCACCAGATCATCTTCAGGCGCCAGCCCTGCCAGGCCTCCGGTTCTGCTGACGCCGGGGGTTTCGCGGGTTGTAATGCTTAATTGGTCATACCAATCGACAGGGCAAAAAATACTTTCGAGCAGGTGGTAGCCGTCCGCCCTGCGTCCGGTAATGTGCAGGAACAAATTGATTTTCGCTGGAACATTCAGGCGGATCTGTTTCATGGTGCATCGCGGTTTGGAATCAGGTCGATGCGTATGAAGCCGTCGCTGTTGCGGTTGGAGAGCCGGACACGGCCAGGCTTTTTTTCCCAAACCCAGTCTGCAGGCAAAACCGGCAATTCGTCTGTGCTGGCATTGTGCATCCAGCTTGCAATGGCGCTGCCAGGCAGATTGAGCTTGAACAGGCCATTGAACAGGGTGTCCCAGTTGTCTGACAAATACAGGTTTCCGGCATTGTCTTGAAGTGTCAGGGAGCCATATTCATGACGGATCTCTGCCAGCCTGACGCCCAGCACGTTGCTCAGCACAAGGTGGCTGCGTTCGCTGGTTTTGAAGCGGGAGAGCGATTCACTTTCCCAGAGATAACTGCCGTTGATGGCGTCTTGTTCCACCGCGCCATCCCGCGTTATCTGATAGCTCAGACCGAATCTGCCTTCGTGGCACCGGGCTGCGGGTTTTGAGCAATCAATTTGATTTTCACCGGTGCGGCTTACAAGCGCGCACGACTGCAGCAATACCAAAGAAAGCAGCAATGCGATCAGTGTGGAGAAACGCATACCCGATCAAAGGTCTCTGATGCCGAGCCTGGCCAATGTTTCTTGCAAAATTGAATTGGTTGCGGCGTTGCTTTTAACGGTGCGCAGTATCCTTGTTGCCGACTCGCCGTCCCCCATGACCCACAAAACCTCACCCAAGTGGATGGCAATTTCGGCGTCGGGTTTGAGTTCATAGGCCCGTTTCAGAACTTCCAAGGCTTCTGCATTGCGACCCATACGAAACAGAACCCACCCCAGTGAATCGGTAATGAAAGCATCGTTGGGTGCCAGTTCCAAGGCTTTTTCAATCAGGCTTTTTGCCTCTTCCAGGCGGATTTTCCTGTCTGCAAAGGAATACCCCAAGGCGTTGTAGGCATGTGGGTTGTCGGGTCTGAGTGCGATGACGCGACGCAGGTTTTTCTCAACTGTATCAAGTTGTTGGAGCTTTTCCGCAAGCATGGCCTGTTCGTAGAGCAGGTCAGGTTGGTCCGGCAGTTCGCCCAAGCTGCGCTGCACCCTTTGCATTGCGGCATCGGTCTTGTTTGAATCGCGCAACAACTGAATTTCAGCCAGGGCTAATTGGACTTTTTCATTGTCTGTGCGGGGCTTGGCCGCGCTCAGCGTACCCAGGCCTTCGGTAAACTTGCTTTGCTTGCCTTGTATGAGTGCCTTGCGAACAAGGACAGTCATGCTGACTGACGGGTTGGTGACTTTCCCCAGCCATTTCAAGGCATCTTCATAGTCTTTGTCTTCTTCCGCCAACTGACTGAGGGACAGGTACATGGCGCTGAGGTCACGCTCGCCATCTTCCGCGCTGACTTCCAGAAAACGCTTGAAGTAACGGTTTGCTGCCACTCTGTCATTTTGTTGAATGGCCAGCCCGGCCACAACATACAGAATTTCAGCGTTATCAGGATTTTCGGCCAGCATGGGCTCAAACAGGTTTCTGGCTTTGGTCCATTCCTGTTCTACCGTGTAGAAGCGTGCCAGCGCGCTGATGACTTCTGTGTTTTTCGGTTGTTTTTTCAGAAACTTTTCCAGCACGTCAATGGCAAGCTTGGTTCCACCTTCCGTGCTTTGGGCGTACTGTGCCAATGTCAGGGCATTGGCGACTGTGTATTCTGAATTGAGCAGCAATTTTGCGTATTCAACGGCTTTGTCGTTGAGGCTTGCAAAGTGCGCTTGAGCCGCGAGAACCCGAATGGCGAGCGGATTGTTGAGATCCGAGGCAAACAGGACCTGCATCAGTTCATAGGCCTTGATTTTGTTCGGCGCTCTGAGCAACTGACGCTGCACTTGTTCAAACGGCGTATCCTCAGGGGGGAGGCCAGTGGCCACTGCGGCAGCGTAGGCGGCTTTGTCTGCGTTTAACTTGCTTTGGATGCGCGGCAAAGCTTCTTCCAGCCTTCCTGTGGAAACCAGCAAAACAGTAAGGCTTTGTGCGGCCTGCGCGTTGTTTGGCGACAGGGCACTCCACAGTTGTGCACTTTCCAGAGCGCTTTCAATGTTTTGTTCGCGCAGGGCGATTTCCAATCCGCGTCTGGCCAGTCTTGGGTCTTTCAGCTTGGTTGCCAAAGACATGTAGGTGGCGTAGGCCGTGGCCGGTTGCCCGCGCTGCGAGGCTATTTCCGAGGCCAGAATTTGATAGATGACACCTGAATCAAATTCAACGGCTGGAAATGTTTCACTGTCGCCGGCGGTTTTTGCGGCTTGAACCGCGCGAGCCGGAGTTTTTTCTGCTGGAGCAGTTGCAAGTGGTTTTTGCGCTGAGCAGGCTGTCAGCAGTGCGAGCATCAACGCACTGGCGCATCGCAAACCCTGTTTAGAAACGGCGCGAGTAGAATTTTGAAGAGGTGACTTGTTCACTGCACATTTCCAAACGTTAAAATGAAATTTAGATCAGTTTAATTCCAGAGTGCCGTTGCTATCAATGCCAAGGCAAGGAAGACCGAAAGTCACACTATGCCAGAGTTGCCAGAAGTTGAGATCACACGCTTGGGCGTTGAATCGCGTTTTGTTGAAAAATGCCTCACAAACATTGAAATCCGTCAGCCGATGTTGCGCTGGCCTATTCCTGAGGCGGTCAAGCAAGTTGAAGGGCTGAGACTCGAAAGCGCACAGCGACGTTCAAAATATTTGTTGCTGAATTTCAGTGCCGGCACGGTCATGATTCATTTGGGAATGTCCGGCGCCTTGCGTATTGTGCCTGCCGCCAGTGCGTGGCAAAAACACGAACACATTCAATGGTCCTTTGGCGATTTGGCCATGCGGCTGCACGACCCCCGCCGCTTTGGCAGTGTCGATTTTCTTGTCGCTGGAACAGAACATGCCGGCCACCCCCGTTTGAGCCATTTGGGCGTGGAACCGTTTTCCGAGGCATTCACGGCAGAGCATCTTTTTCAATGTAGCCGGGGTCGCAAGGTGTCGGTTAAAGCCTTTCTTCTGCAGGGGCATGCGGTTGTCGGTGTGGGCAATATCTATGCCTCAGAAAGCCTGTTTCGCGCCGGAATCAGACCGGGACGCAGCGCCAGCCGTTTGAGCAGGGCCGACTGTGTCAAGCTGACCGAGGTTATCAAGACTGTGTTGCATGAGGCCGTAGCGGCGGGCGGCTCCAGCCTGCGCGACTTTTCTGGCATTGATGGCGAGTTGGGGCATTTCCAGAACCAGACTTTTGTCTACGACCGTCAGGGTCTGGACTGCCGTGTTTGCAAAACACCCGTTAGGCGCATTGTCCAGAACCAGCGCTCAAGCTTTTATTGTCCGGAGTGTCAAAAAAAATGAGTGAACTGTCAGCAGCCTTGGTCGCATGGCAAAAAGTGCAGGGCAGAAACGATTTGCCTTGGCAAAACAGTTCCGACCCTTACAAGGTGTGGTTGTCAGAAATTATGTTGCAGCAAACCCAGGTGAGCACTGTGTTGGGTTACTACGAGCGGTTTTTAACGCGCTTTCCAACGGTGGAAGCGCTTGCTGCCGCCAAGGACGAGGACGTGATGTCTTTGTGGGCCGGTCTGGGGTACTACGCCAGAGCTCGAAATCTGCTGGCATGCGCCAGACGGGTTGTAAATGACCACAATGGTCGCTTTCCGGACACCGTAGAAGGCCTAATGGCCTGCCGGGTATCGGTCGATCAACAGCCGGCGCGGTCTTGAGCTTGGCCAGCGACATCGCACAGCCCATTATGGATGGCAACGTCAGGCGGGTTTTTGCACGCTATTTCGGGATTCACGGGTTTCCGGGTTTGCCGGTCATTGAGAAGCAGTTTTGGTCGCTTGCGCAGGCGCATCTGCCCGACAAAACAACCGTCCGTGCTTACAATCAGGGGTTGATGGATTTGGGGGCCACGTTGTGCACCCGCTCAAAGCCCCTTTGTATGCACTGCCCTTTGTCCGGTCAGTGCGAGGCGCTCAGACAAGGAACAGTGAGCGAGTTGCCAACACCGAAGCCGCCTATGGTTCGCAAGCAGGAACATTACCG
>JBEIKS010000004.1:0-28792 GCA_040379625.1 Burkholderiaceae bacterium | reverse complement strand
TGTTTTGCCTGTCCGACTGTGTATTCACCGTAGTGGAAAATGCTGGCCGCCAACACGGCGCTTGCCTTGCCCTGCGTGACGCCATCGGCCAAATGCTGCAAGTTACCCACGCCCCCGCTGGCGATCACCGGAATACCGACCGCTTCAGACACTGCACGGGTGAGCTCAAGGTCAAAACCGGACTTTGTACCGTCGCGATTCATGCTGGTGAGCAACAATTCCCCGGCGCCCAGTTGCTGCATGCGCACGGCCCATTCAACCACATCAAGACCTGTGGCATTGCGCCCGCCGTGGGTGTAGACCTCCCAACCACCGCCGGCCTTTGCCTTGGCATCGATGGCCACAACAATGCATTGCGCCCCGTAACGGCTGGCCGCCTGTTCGACCAGCTCAGGGTTCTGCACTGCTGATGTGTTGATGGACACCTTGTCTGCGCCCGCATTGAGCAAACGGCGCACATCTTCAACCTTGCGCACACCACCCCCTACAGTCAAGGGAATGAACACCTGGGACGCCACTGCTTCAATGACATGCAAAATGAGGTCGCGCTGATCGCTGGAAGCGGTGATGTCAAGAAAGGTCAGTTCATCAGCGCCTTGCTCGTTGTAGCGACGGGCAATTTCAATGGGGTCGCCGGCGTCGCGAAGTTCTACAAAGTTGATGCCCTTGACGACACGGCCCGCCGTGACGTCAAGACAGGGAATGATGCGTGTTGTTAGCATCAGAGGTCTTCTTCACCCAGTGCATCTGCCCGGGCCTGCGCTGCTGCAAAATCAAGCTGGCCCTCGTAAATGGCACGCCCGCAAATGGCGCCTTCAACACCTTCGAATTCAACCTCGCACAGCGCTTCAACATCGCGCATGCTGGCCAAGCCGCCTGAGGCAATAACGGGAATGGTGAGCGCCTGCGCCAACCGAACCGTGGCCTCAATATTGACGCCACTGAGCATACCGTCCCTGCCAATGTCGGTGTAAATAACACCTTCAACGCCATAGTCCTGGAATTTTTTGGCCAAATCAACGACATCGTGACCAGTCAGCTTGCTCCAGCCATCGGTGGCCACCTTGCCATCCTTGGCATCGAGTCCGACGATGATTTGCCCGGGAAATGCGGTGCAGGCGTCGTGCAGGAAACCGGGGTTCTTCACCGCGGCCGTTCCAATGATAATGTAGCTCACACCGTCATCAAGATAACGCTCAATGGTGTCGAGATCGCGAATGCCACCACCCAACTGAATGGGAATGTCTTTGCCGACTGCCCGCACAATGGACTTGATCGCAGATTCGTTCTTGGGTTTTCCTGCAATCGCCCCGTTCAAATCAACCAGATGAAGACGACGCGCGCCCAGCTCGGCCCATTTGACCGCTTGTGCGGCAGGGTCTTCAGAAAAAATAGTGACTTGATCCATGTCGCCTTGCTTGAGGCGAACACACTGACCGTCTTTCAGATCGATGGCAGGTATGAGCAACATTTGCGTGAGTTTGGTGAGAGAGTGAACATGCGGATTTAAGGATTCCAGCGCATAAAGTTGTGAAACAGCCTGAGACCGTCGCGCGAACTTTTTTCTGGATGAAATTGTGTTGCAAAGATGTTAGCTTGCCCAACGGCGCAGGTAAAGCGGCTACCGTATTCTGTATCGCCCATAATCAGTGAGTCGTCAGCTGGGCAGACATGGAAACTGTGCACAAAATAAAAATGTGCGCCGTCTTCAATGCCATTCCAGAGCGGATGTTGCTGGCGTTGAAAAACCCGATTCCAACCCATGTGAGGCACCTTCAGGCCCAGCGCGGTGGTGGATTCAGCGGCAAAACGCTTGACCTCACCTGCAAACAGCCCCAAACAAGGCACATCGCCCTCTTCGCTGCGCTGAAACAGCATTTGCTCGCCAACGCAGATACCCAACAAGGGCTTTTCTCGCGCAGCGTGCATTAAGGCGGGCATCAGCCCTGTGTCGTGCAAATTTTGCATGCAGTCGCGCATGGCACCCTGCCCCGGCAGCACCACTCTGTCTGCAGATGCAATAAGCTCGGCATCTGCCGTCAGAACAACGGTCTGGCCGTCTTGGGCCACGTGTTCCAAGGCCTTGCTGACCGAACGCAGGTTGCCCATGCCGTAGTCAATGACGGCAACCACATGAGAACTCACAGAGAACCCTTTGTGGAGGGAATGGCACCCATTTGACGCTCATCCACCGTGATGGCCATGCGCAGCGCGCGTCCGAAAGCCTTGAACACGGTTTCACATTGGTGATGTGCGTTGTTTCCCTTGAGATTGTCGATGTGCAGCGAAACCAGCGCGTGATTGACGAAGCCCTGAAAAAACTCATGCACCAAGTCCACATCAAACTGCCCAATCATGCCGCGGGTAAAAGGCACTGAAAACTCAAGGCCGGGGCGACCGGACAGGTCCACCACCACGCGCGACAAAGCTTCGTCCAGCGGAACATAACTGTGGCCGTAGCGGTTAATGCCTTTTTTATCGCCCACTGCCTTTGCAAACGCCATGCCCAAGGTAATGCCAATGTCTTCAACCGTGTGATGCGCATCAATGTGCAAATCGCCCTTGGCCTGAACAGACAGATCAATCAGACCGTGACGGGCTATTTGATCGAGCATGTGATCAAGGAAAGGCACGCCGGAGTCCAGCGATTTTTGACCTGTTCCATCCAGATTGATTTCAACCCGAATCTGGGTTTCCAATGTATTTCTAACAACCTCGGCGGTTCTCATTTCGCCATCACCTTCCGCAATGCGGATAAAAACTGTTCATTTTCTTCGGGGGTACTGACCGTTACACGCAAGCAACCCGCCAGCAATGGGTGGCCTGCAGACACGTTCCTGATCAAGATACCCTGCTTTTTCAGTCCGTTAAAGACCTCGTCGGGTTTACTCACCCGAAAAAGTACAAAATTTGCGTGGGTTGGATACACTTCCAGCACATCCGCCATGTTTTTCAGTGCGGCGCCGAGTTTTTCCCGGTCCCTGCACAAGTGTTGCGCCTGAGTATCCAGAACCGCGTGGTGTCGGAGGATGACGGCGGCGACTTCACGGGTCAGCACATTGATATTGTACGGTGGCCTGACCTTGTCGAACTGGGAAATCCAGGCACTGGCTCCGGCCACATAGCCCAGACGAATACCCGCCAGCCCTTGCTTGGAAACTGTTCTCACCACAACCACATTGGGCGCTTCCAACACATGGGGCATGAAACTGTGGCTGGCAAACGGGGCATACGCTTCATCGATGACCACCAAACCGGGCGCGGCCGCTTGAATCAGGGTTTGAATTTCTTCAATGCCAAACGCACAACCGGTGGGATTGTTCGGATACGCGAGAAACACCACTTTGGGCTTGTGCTGCGCTATGGCCGAGAGCATGGCGGGCATGTCCAGACTGAAATCCGGCAAGGTGTCCACACCGACAAAACGGGCATGGTTCCACTGCGCAGACACGGCATACATGACGAAAGTGGGCACGGGGGACAAAACCACATCGCCGGGCTGGCAGGTGGCCTGTATCAAGAGATGGATCAGTTCATCTGAACCGTTGCCAAACATCACACCGGCCTGCGCCGGAATTGCTGTGGCTGTGCGCAAGGCACTTTCCAGAGCAACGGCATCGGGCGCCGGATAGCGGTTTAAAGTGGCGCCAGCCAACGCTTGGGCAACCTCTTGGCAAACCAATGCAGGCAAACCATAGGGATTTTCCATGGCGTCAAGCTTGAGAAGACCAGTGGCATCTCCGACGTGGTAGGCCCGAGTGGACTGAACATCGGCGCGTACAACTGAGGCAACGCAGGCCTCAACAGCCGAGGCAGGAACTGCGCTCATGGTTTTTTATCCACGGATTGCAAGCGGTACTCCGCCGAACGTGCGTGCGCCTGTAGACCTTCGCCATAAGCGAGCTCGGACGCAATCCGGCCCATGGTGTCAGCCCCTTTTTGTGAGGCGTAGATCAGACTGGTGCGCTTTTGAAAGTCGTAAACGCCCAATGGCGAAGAAAATCTGGCCGTACCGGCCGTAGGCAGTACGTGATTGGGGCCGGCGCAGTAATCTCCGAGCGATTCAGAGGTAAATTGACCCATGAAAATAGCGCCTGCGTGCCTTAAAAACGGCAGACATTGCTCGGGGTCGGCAACCGACAACTCAAGGTGTTCAGGCGCAATGCGATTGGACAAGGCACAGGCTTCTTCCAGATCGCGCACATGTATTAACGCGCCACGGTCTTTCAGTGAGGTGGCAATGACCTTGGCCCTGGGCATTTCCGCCATTTGCCGCTCAATGCTGGCATACACGGCATCAAGGTAGTCGGCATCTGGGCACAACAGAATGGACTGCGCCATTTCGTCATGCTCTGCCTGAGAAAACAAGTCCATGGCCACCCAGTCGGCGGGGGTTTTACCGTCGCAGATCACCAGAATTTCAGACGGGCCTGCAATCATGTCTATGCCCACGGCACCAAACACACGGCGCTTGGCCTCGGCCACATAGGCATTGCCAGGGCCTACGATTTTATCTACGCGGGGAACCGTGGCCGTGCCATACGCCAGTGCAGCAACCGCTTGGGCGCCACCCATGGTGAAAACCCGATCAACACCCGCTAACGCTGCAGCAGCCAACACCAAATTGTTTTTAATGCCGTCTGGCGTTGGTACAACCATGACCACTTCAGCCACGCCAGCGACCTTCGCAGGAATGGCATTCATCAGTACGGAGGAAGGATAGGCCGCCTTGCCACCCGGTACGTACAGCCCCGCGCGGTCCAGTGCGGTGACGCGCTGACCCAATACCGTGCCGTCGGGCTCGGTGTAGGTCCATCCCTGCATCAATTGGCGGGTGTGAAAAGCCTTGATACGGGCTGACGCAGCCTCCAGCGCCTTGCGCTGTGCCTTGGGAAGTCCGTCCAACGCTTGGTGCAGCTCAGATTGAGGTAACTCCAGTTGCGCAACAGTTTCGAATGCAACACGGTCGAACCGGTTGGTGAACTCAAGCACGGCCTCATCGCCGCGCGAACGCACCTGTTCAATGATGTGGGCGACATCATGCTCAACCTGGGGGTTGCGTTGTTCTTCATAAGCCAGCAAGGCTTCGAATTGAGACTGAAAATCTGCCTGCGCACTCGACAGGCGACGAACGAGAGATGACATGGAAAACACCTAAACTACTTCACAGCCTTGGTAAAAGAGTCGATGAGGGGCTGCAAACCTTCATGCTTCAACTTCAATGCGGCCTGATTGACCACCAAACGGGAAGAAATGGAGACAATTTCCTCCACTTCCACCAAGTTGTTAGCCTTAAGTGTACCGCCGGAACTGACCAGATCCACAATTGCATCGGCAAGTCCCACCAAAGGAGCCAACTCCATGGATCCGTAGAGCTTGATCAGGTCCACGTGCACACCCTTGGCGGCAAAATGCTCGCGTGCAGCCTTCACATATTTTGTGGCCACCCGCAGGCGAGCACCCTGACGCACGGCATTCTGGTAATCAAACCCGTTCTGCACTGCTACACACAAGCGGCACTGCGCAATTTTCAAATCAAGGCTTTGGTAGAGACCTTCGCCACCATGCTCGTCCAGCACGTCTTTACCGGCCACACCAAAATCAGCTGCGCCAAACTGCACGTAAGTGGGTACATCCGTTGCACGGACAATAATAACCCTCACATCCGGGCGATTTGTTCCGATAATCAATTTTCTTGATTTTTCAGGGTCTTCACTGACCTCGATGCCCGCTGCCGCCAGCAAAGGAATGGTCTCTTCAAAAATACGCCCCTTGGACAACGCCAGCGTGATCATGTCTGCGACACCCTTTTTACATCCGCGCCCAAGGCCTGAAGCTTGAGCTCCATGCCGTCATAGCCACGGTCGAGGTGGTAGATCCGATCAACCAGCGTTTCACCTTCCGCTGTCAGCCCGCCAATCACCAAACCGGCCGAGGCTCTGAGGTCAGTGGCCATGACAGTGGCACCGGACAACCTTGCAACACCTTGAATAACAGCGGTATTGCCTTCCACTGTGATGTTTGCGCCCATGCGCTGCAATTCCTGAACATGCATGAACCGGTTTTCAAAAATCGTTTCTGTGACCATTGAAGTACCTTCAGCGACGCAGTTCACAGCCATGAGTTGTGCCTGCATGTCGGTGGCCAGGCCTGGATAAGGCGCAGTGCGCAAATTGACCGCCTTGGGGCGCTTTTTCATTTTCGCTGTCATGCTGTTGCCTTTGGCAGAAATGCCCAAGCCGGCTTCAAGCAATTTTTCAACGGTTGCATCCATGGATTTAGGATCCACATTGCTCAGCCTGATGTCACCGCCGCAAGCGGCCACCGCGCAGAGAAAGGTACCGGCTTCGATCCGGTCGGGCATCACGGAATATTCAACGCCCCGCATTTTCTCAACACCAGTGATTTCAAGGCGATCAGAGCCAATGCCGGAAATTTTTGCGCCCATGGCCACCAGCATGTTGGCCAGATCGACCACCTCAGGTTCACGGGCCGCATTTTCAATGACTGTCACACCGTCGGCAAGGCAAGCCGCCATCATCAGGTTTTCAGTGCCAGTAACCGTCACCATGTCGGTCACGATTCTGCAACCCTTCAAGCGCTTGGATTTCGCGTGGATATAGCCTTTTTCAATGCTGATTTCAGCGCCCATGGCCTGCAAACCCTTGATGTGCTGGTCAACCGGACGCTGACCAATGGCACATCCGCCCGGCAAAGACACCACCGCTTCACCGAACCGGGCCACCAAAGGACCCAACACCAGAACGCTGGCCCGCATGGTTTTTACCAGATCGTATGCAGCCAAGGGTTCAGCAATTTGTTCGGCCCTGAGCGTCAGCGTATTTTCTGACAACCAGAAACATTGCACGCCCAAAGAGCCCAACAAACGCAGACAGGTGTTGATGTCGCGCAGACGCGGCACATTTTTAATGGTGACAGGCTGATCGGTCAGTAAACAAGCGCACAAAATGGGCAGGGCTGCATTTTTTGCGCCTGAGACGATCACTTCACCTGAGAGGGTGTGCCCCCCCTGGATTTGAAACGCATCCATTATGGTTTTGCCTTTTCTGCCCACTCTGAAGGAGTAAGCGTTTTCATGGATAAAGCGTGGATTTCTTCACGCATACGGTCGCCCAGCACACCATAGACCACTTGGTGACGTTTGATGGGGCGCAAACCTTCAAATGCATTACACACAATCAGGGCTTCGAAGTGTTGGCCATCGCCCTGAACTTCCAGAACTTCACATTCCAAACCTGCTGCAATATACGATTTAAGTGTTTCGGGTGTTAGCACGGTGTGCCCTCAATAGCGAAGTTTATAGCCCTTGATCAAAAGGCTTAAGGTAAATGTGGCGGCAATCATCAGGGAAGACGCACCCACCGCAAGGCTGAGGTAGGGTGAAACGTCAGATTGTCCGAAAAATCCGTAACGAAATCCATCAATCAGGTAGAAAAACGGGTTTAAATGTGACGCCGTCTGCCAAATATCAGGCAAAGACCGGATTGAATAAAACACGCCGGACAAAAAAGTGGCCGGCATGATCAAAAAGTTCTGAAAAGCGGCCAGTTGGTCAAACTTTTCGGCCCACACCCCAGCCACCAAGCCCATGGTGCCCAGCAAACCAGCACCCAGAAAAAGAAAGCACAACACCCACTGCGGATGCAGCACAGGCAACTTGACGAAATACAGGGTGGCCAGCAAAACACCCAAGCCCACAACAACCCCACGAAACATGGCGGCAGCGACATAGGCCACGTACATGTCGAGCGCGGTCAGCGGTGGTAGCAGCATGAAAACCAGATTGCCTGTAATTCGAGACTGGATAAGGCTGGAGGAACTGTTGGCGAATGCATTTTGCAATACAGCCATCATCACCAGACCGGGCACGAGAAACGCTGTGTAACTTACACCCGGGTAAGGCTGGACATGCGCTTCAAGCACATGCGCAAATATGAGAAGGTACAAGACAGCCGACAGAATGGGAGCAGCCACTGTCTGAAAGGCAACCTTCCAGAACCGCAGCACTTCCTTTTTCAACAAGGTCAGCATGGCTATAGGGTTCATGTAGCCACCCCGGCTTTGATGATGTCGACAAATACATCTTCAAGGTCCGGCTTCCTGAGGTCGAAATCCAGCATCTGCAAGCCCCGCGCACGAATACTGGCAAGCAAGGGTTCCAGTTGTTCAAGCCGGTCAAGCGCCACCAGCAACTCACTGGCGTTGTCTGAATGCTGACGGCCAACAGGCTTGAAATCAACGGGAACCGGGACCGACATCCGAATCGCCACAATTTGCCTGGCATGAGCCGCCAATAAATTGGATTTTGTATCCAGCTTGATAAGCTTGCCGGTTCGCAGAATCGCGATTCTGTCGCACAGGGCTTCCGCCTCTTCGAGGTAGTGCGTCGTTAAAACCACCGCATGCCCCTCCTTGTTCAAGCGCGACACGAAACGCCAGAGAATTTTTCGCAATTCAACATCGACACCGGCGGTGGGTTCGTCCAGAATAATGACAGGCGGTTTGTGTACCAAGGCCTGTGCAACCAACACGCGACGCTTCATACCGCCCGACAGGGCCCGCATGTTCACATCCGCTTTGTCGGTCAAACTCAACTCGTGCAACAGTTCTTCTATCCATGCATCGTTTTTGCTCAGACCAAAGTAACCGGACTGGAACTGCAGGGTTTCGCGCACTGTAAAAAACGGATCAAATACCAGTTCTTGGGGAACCACGCCCAAATTCGAGCGCGCCTTGCCCGCATCTCGAACCGTGTCATGCCCCATAACGCAAACACGGCCTGACGTGGCTCTTGCCAGACCCGCCACAATGCTGATGAGCGTGGTTTTTCCTGCGCCGTTGGGACCCAACAGACCAAAAAACTCGCCTTCCTGAACCTGAAAGCTCACATTGTCAAGGGAAGTGAGGTTGCCAAACGTTTTGGTAACCCCTTGAATTTCAAGGGCAGCCAAAACTAGACAAACACTTCTTCAAAGAGCGATTCCAGGCTGTAGGCAGCCACCAAGCGGCCAAACGACTCAGGCGCATTGGCGACTTTGAAGGCCCCCTTTTTTCGCTTTGCACTTCTCAAACCATGCAAAACAAGGGCCACCGCGGAAGAATCAATGGTGGAGACGCCTGAGAAATCCAGGAGAAAGTCGCCAGAGTTGATGGCAGCGTTGAGTTCCTTGAACACTTGACCTGCCGTTTGGGAGGTCACCTGCTTTTGCTGGATTTTCATGCTTGTTTCTCGCCGAAAACGGCCATTTCAGTTTTTAGGCTTGTCATTGGATTTGTCGGCAACCTTGGCTTTGTCACTCAAGGAGCTGATCAAACCATCGATGCCGGACTTGCTGATTTCGCTGGCAAATTGCGTTTTGTAGGTTTCCACCAACCAAAGGCCCGCCACATTCACGTCGAAAATTTTCCACGAATCGCCGCTTCTCTCAAGCCGGTAGTCCAGCTGTATGGGTTCGCCCTTGGGGCGGATAATCAGCGTTTTGACCACAACATCGTTTTCATCGGTGGCGCCGCGAAGCGGTTTCACCTCGATTTTCAAATCTTTGACCTGCGCCAGGGCGCCGGAATATGTGCGCGTGAGCAAGCCCCTGAACTCTTCAATCAGACGTTCTTTTTGCTCAGGCGTTGCCTGACGCCAGTAGCGTCCGACCACCAGTGCAGTCATGCGCTGAAAATTTACCGCAGGCAAAATTTTTGTATCCACCAACTCGGCGACCTTTTTTTGGTCTCCGGCCAGCAACTGCTTGTTTTTCGCAATGGTTTCCAACAGATCTTCTGTGTAATTCTTGACGAATTGGTCAGCTGGGACTGGGTTCGCAACAGCGGTGTGCGCCCAGAACATAAGGCACATTAACCATGCGAAGCGTTTGAAAAAAACTGAAAACATCCTGAACTCCAAATAAGGATTAAGGTTGAGGAACATCCTCGACCTCGTCTACAAACTTCTCAGGTGGCGGGTCACCGTCATACACCTGATTCCTGCGTCTGGCCAAATAAGCATCACGAACAAACGCGTAGGCATCCAGGGAAACACCCTCGATGGAGTCGGTCAGCTCGAGCAATTCGGCACGCCTGTCCACCAAACGGGTGCCCGTCAGCGCGTTTCGGGTGGCGACGTTATCAACCAACGAAACAGGATCGGCTTGAGTTGTCAGCACAAAGCCGAACGCGTCTCGTGCGGAGCTTGGCCCAAACAGGGGCAGAACCAGATAAGGCCCGGAATTTATACCCCAGCGCCCCAAGGTCTGACCAAAATCTTCGCTGTTCTTGTTCAAACCCACATCAGAGGCAACATCAAACAAACCCAGCACACCCACGGTGGAGTTGATTACAAACCGTCCGAGGTCGGAAGCCGCTGCCTTGGGCTTGCCTTGCAGCAGGTTGTTCACCGACGTTAAAACATCGCCAATGTTGCTGAAGAAATTATTTACCCCAGTACGTGCAACTTCAGGCACAACGGAGACGTAACTGCGCGCCACAGGCTTGATCAAAAATTGATCAAGGCGCTGGTTAAAAGCGTCTACTGAGCGGTTGAAGCCCTCGTAGGGATCTGCCGCAGAGGGCGCACGCACGGTGGAGCAACCCACAACACTTGCCATCGCCAAGGCGAGGATGAATCTCTTTACGAGCAAAGTATTCAAAGAAAACATGACCTTGCCTTATTTTTCTGGATTTGAAGGCCCGTCAGCGGCTTTGTTGTATAGAAACTGACTGATCAAGCTTTCTAATACAACGGCTGACTGAGTCGATTTGATGACACTGCCCTGAACTAAATTTGCCTCATCACCACCAGGCTCGAAGCCTACATATTGCTCCCCAAGCAGGCCAGACGTCAGTATTTTGGCAGAAGTATCTTTGGGAAATTGATAATCGTTTTCAATGTTCAAGACCACCACCGCCTGAAAACTCACGGGGTCAAACCTGATTTTGCCCACCCGGCCAATGACCACGCCGGCACTTTTTACCGGAGCCCGCACCTTAAGGCCGCCAATGTTGTCGAATTTGGCTTCAACCGCGTAGGTGCCCGAAGAACTGAAGGAACCCATGTTGCCCGCCTTCAAGGCGAGAAACAGGATGGCTGCAAAGCCGCACAAAATGAATACACCCACCCAAAAATCTATTATTCGCTGTTTTTGCATTTTTAATTTCCGCCGAACATCAACGCTGTCAAAAGAAAATCCAGACCAAGAACCGCCAGAGAGGCTGTCACCACGGTTCTCGTGGTGGCACGCGCAACACCCTCTGGGGTCGGCTGACACTCAAAACCTTCATACAGGGCGATCAAATTGACCGCCACACCAAACACCACGCTTTTAATCACGCCGTTCATGACATCGGCAGACACATCTACGCCCGATTGCATTTGCGACCAAAACGCACCACTGTCCACACCGATGAGTAAAACACCGACCACGTAACCGCCAAAAATGCCGACCGCGCTGAAAATGGCGGCCAAGATAGGCAGGGAAATGGCACCGGCCACCAAACGAGGAGCCAAAACGCGGGACAGCGGATTAACCGCCATCATTTCCATGGCCGACAACTGCTCACCGGCCTTCATCAACCCGATTTCAGCAGTCAGGGAGGTTCCGGCACGCCCTGCGAACAGCAGGGAAGCCACCACAGGACCCAATTCGCGAACCAGCGACAAAGCCACCAACAAGCCCAGCGCCTGCTCCGAGCCATAGCGCTGCAAGGTGTAGTAACCCTGCAAACCCAAGACAAAACCCACAAAAAGACCCGAAACAACAATAATGACGAGCGAATAATTACCAATAAAGTGGATTTGGTCGATGATGAGGCGGGGTCTTCTAAGTGCCTTGGGAACCCACACCAGCAAACCTACGCAGAACCGGAAGAAATAGCCGACCGCTGTCACGATGGACAATGAATAGGCACCCAGCGATGCAATTTTGTTGAACCACGATCCCATCAAAGAAACTCCTCGCTCAGACTGGATGCGGGGTAATGGAAGCGCACCGGACCTTCCGGCAACCCACGGATGAACTGCTGCACATAGGGATCGGCGCTGGCTTCTATTTCAGCCGGAGTTCCTGCTGCGGCCAGATGCCCGTTTGCAATGACGATGACGTAGTCGGAAATAGCAAAAGACTCGTGAATATCATGGGTCACCACAACACTGGTGGCCCCGAGTGCATTGTTGAGCTTGCGAATCAGGTTGGCCGTAATGCCCAGGGAAATGGGATCGAGACCAGCAAACGGCTCGTCGTAGAAAACCAGTTCGGGGTCCAGCGCAATTGCCCTGGCCAAAGCGACGCGACGGCTCATGCCTCCTGAAATTTCGGAAGGAAACAAATTTCGCGCCCCCCGCAAACCCACCGCATGCAACTTCATCAAGACCAGATCGCGGATGGCGGTTTCTGGAAGTTGTGAGTGTTCACGCAGCGGAAACGCCACGTTGTCGAACACCGTCATGTCAGTGAACAAGGCACCAAACTGAAACAACACGCCAATACGCTTGCGAAAAGCGTAGAGATCTTCCGTACTCAGGTCGGGCACGCTTTGCCCGAGAACGATCATTTGTCCGGCGTCAGGCTTGTGTTGGCCGGACATGAGACGGATGAGCGTGGTTTTGCCCGAGCCGGAGCCTCCCATGACGGAGACAACCTTGCCCTTTGGAATTTGTATGGTCAAATTCTCGAGGATCTTCCGCTCGCCATAGCCGAAACTCATCCCGGAAATTTGTGCTGCATAGTCCGCCATGCGATAAACGCTTTCACGGTGATCGATTGATAACCCACTATTGTACTATTTAACACTCAAAAGAAGCGCTTGAATTTTCTAACTAGGTTAACTGTTCAGTGATTACCCAATCAGGGCATTTTTGCACCGCAACATCCGAGACACTAGCATTCAGGCTGTGTTCAACCCGGCGATGCAAGCATTCTCTTGAAGTTCAACCCTTGTTCTTACATGAAACAAGCCCACGCGGCAGGCCACTGGGTCGCAACGCAAAAGCTCAGCGCAGTCATATTCTGTTCATTGCTCTTGCTAGGCACCGCTTGCAGCCCCCTGCCCCTGAGAACGCAAAAAACAGAACTGCGAAACCTGCCCGAAAACCGCCAAGCCTTGAGCTTGTCGGGCGCGAACGGGCTTGACTGGATTTCACTACCCTCAGAGGCGCCAGCCCTGCAAACCTTTCCCAAGGTGCGCATCACAAGCATTCAGGTGAACCAACTGCCTCTGGTACACCTGCTGGAGGCGCTTGCCCTTGAAAACGAACTCTCCTTTGATGTCGATGATTGCGGACTGATTCCGGTTTCCCTTCATCAGAGCAACATCGAGATCAATGACTTGTTGGCACGCATCGAAGACATCGCCAGGGTACGGACCGAATTGATCGGCAACCGGCTGAGTGTGCGCTGCGATTTGCCATACGCCAGAAACTACTTCATCGACTACCCCGCCGTTGACCGGCAAACACTGGAATCCGTCAGCTTGAATGCAGGTGTGGGTGCAAACGCAGGCGCATTCGCCGGGCTGCCGGGCTCGAGCGGTGCACCGCAACAGCAACTCGGTGGCTCTTTGCAGGTACAGAACCGGCACAACAACCGCTTCTGGGAGCAACTGGTCATTACCGTGGAAAATATTCTGGCGGCCGAGGAAGATTTGACGGAACCCGTCAAAATAACGGAAACCGAGTTGTCCAGAAACGAGTCGGGCACTGTGCAAGCCCCACCAGACCGACGGTATGGCAATGCGCAAACCCCACCCAAAACCTCAGTCTACGCCACAAATCTCGACAACACGACAAGTAAAACCACCACCCAGAGAACAGAATCCCGGCGCAAACAGGTCAGCGCGCATCCGGAAAGCGGTTTGCTCAATGTCAGGGCCAACCATCGGCAACACAAACTCATTGAGCGCTTCATAGCCCAAGCCAAGCATCGCTCACTCAAGCAAGTTGAGGTTGAAGCCACGCTGGTTGAAGTTCGTCTTTTCAGACAATTTCAACAAGGCATACAGTGGGCGAACGCAGGCAGAGAGTATGGAAAACTCGGCCTCAGGGCCGGTAGCACATTGCTGGGCAACACCACCGGGCTTATTCTGAGCGGTCAAAGCCGGGACGGCCAAGACTTGAGCTTTGCCCTGCGTCTGTTGGAGCAATACGGCGAGGTCAAGGTTCTCTCAAACCCTCGCGTTGCGGTGTTGAATCAACAAACAGCCCTGATGAAAATGGTTGAAAACCGCGTTTACTTTACGGTTTCTGCCCAAGCAGTGCCAGCCAGCGCAAATTCGGCGGCCTTCGCAACATTCAACACGCAGGCGCATACGGTGCCGGTGGGTTTCGTCATGTCGCTGACACCCAGCATTGAAAACAGCGGTGCAATTACGCTGACAGTCAGACCCAGCCTTTCACGCATCGTGGGCTTTGTGGGCGACCCCAACCCTGCCTTGGCGCAGGCCGGCGTTCAAAGCAAAGTGCCGGAAATCCAGACCCGTGAAATCGAATCCATGCTGCGTCTGAAAAACGGCGACATTGCCTTGCTGGGCGGCTTTATACAAAACGAGGGCAGCCGGCAGTTTGAAGGCATTCCAGGCACGCTGGGGAATCATCCGCTGCAATTTCTGACCGGCAGCGAAGACTCTTCTCAACAACAAACAGAACTGGTGGTGCTGCTTAAACCCAAGCTGTCCAACTTCGGAAGCCTGCTGCAGTCAATTACCCCTCCCTGAAGGAAGGGGCTTGAGGAAGGAAACTTCCGAAAGCCAGATTGCCCAGAGGGCTTAGGCTTAAACCTGAGCAGAAGACAGTAACGGGTCGTTAAGACTCACCCTTGGATGCTTCCTGAGTCCAAGGCTCTGAAAGGTTGGGATCATGCTGACGAAAGGTAAAACGTCGAAGGTTCCAATCGATTTAGCCGCAAGGTTAAATGAGCCGGTTACTGTCAATCTCGAAGGGAGTGGGGAGCAATCCCCACGTTACAAGAAACCGTAAGGTTTATGTTTTTTAGGTAGTAGAGAAAAGTTGAAAGGTTGGACTGATGTCCGTATTCGTTTTAGACCGCAAGAAGAAGCCGCTGATGCCCTGCTCAGAACGCAGGGCAAGGTTGCTGCTTGAGCGTGGTCAGGCGGTGGTACATCGGGTCAAACCTTTCACCATCCGATTGAAACATCGGGTGGGTGGACAGTTACAACCTGTTCACTTAAAGATTGATCCGGGTTCTAAGCTGACAGGCATGGTTGTAGCCGTAGAACTGGAGAGCAATCTGAACCCAACATTCCTGATGGAGATTGTCCATCGGGGAAGGCAGATATCCGAGGCGCTGACCCAGCGCAGCGGATATCGCCGTCGTAGACGCAATCAACTTTGGCACCGTCCTGCCCGCTTTGACAATCGGACAAAGCCGCTCGGATGGCTTGCGCCCTCCATCGCTCACCGAGTTGATAGCACCATGCAGTGGGTTGGCAGATTATGCAAACTTACACCCATCACCCATGCTTTCTACGAGCGGGTGAAGTTTGATATGCAGAAGATGTCTAACCCAGACATTGCTGGTGTTCAATATCAACGGGGTGAGTTGTTTGAGTTTGAGGTAAGAGAGTATTTGTTGCACAAACACAATCACACCTGTGTCTACTGCAATGCGATTAGCAAAGACCCCATCTTGGAAGTTGAGCACAAAACCCCACGCAGTGTGGGTGGCAGCAACTCAATCAAGAATCTGGCTATCGCCTGTCAAACCTGTAACCACGCCAAGAACAATCTAAACCCCATGCAATGGAAGATCAAGATTGAGTCCAAGCGTAAGCACTCGGACCTGGACTTGGCAAGGTTGAAGGGAATTGACAGGGTTCTTTCTAACCGATGGTTTGGATTTGCAGATGCGGCAGCGGTGAACGCTTGCCGCTATGCCATTGGTGACAGATTGAAGGAAACTGAATTGAATGTTCACTACTCCACCGGGGCAGTCACCAAGTTCAATCGAAAGCGGTTTGGAGTGCCCAAGACCCATGCGCTAGACGCATTGTGCGTGGGGATGGATATCAAACCGCCAACCCGCACTGATTTTCCCACGGTTCAGATCAAGTGTATGGGCAGAGGTTCATACCAACGCACACGGGTAAACGCCTCAGGCTTTCCCCGTGGGTACTTGATGCGACAGAAGCAGGTGTTTGGATTTGCTACTGGCGATTTGGTTAAAGCCACAGTCCCAAGTGGAAAGAAGACTGGGGTCTATACAGGACGTGTAGCAGTTAGAGCCTCCGGCTTTTTCAACATCCAAACTGGGACTGATGTTGTACAAGGCATCAGCCACAAACACTGCCGTCTGGTTCAGCGCTCAGACGGATATGCCTACGCTTTAATGCCTAAGGTTGAATTTGTAAGCGCTATCCCTCACCGCCCTGAAGGGCGATGTTTCTCGCGGAGTTTAGGATGAAGTATTTACTGATTTACCTGCTCCTTGCCCTGCACGGCCCCCAGGTACAGGCTGACGGCATTGCCTCCCCAAATAAAAAAACGGCCTGCGAGCCTGTATTTTTAGCGGTCTGGAAAAATGAGGTGCCTGTTGGCCCAGCTGTGGAAATTTGCGCCAGGCATCCATGGGTGAAACAACTCAGCGCATGGCAAGACTCACAAATGAGCCAGGAAGACGCCGAAATCCTGTTGGTCAGCCCAATACGGCAATTCGAAACACCAAAAGCATTGCAACACGCTGAGAAGATGGTGGCTGCAGCCGTACTCGCCAGGTCAGGGAAAACCATTGAGGCCCGCCAACTCTGGACAACCCTGACAATAGAAAAACCGAAATGGGCAGAGCCTTGGTTCAACCTAGGGTTGCTCAACCTACGCGAGGGCGACGGGCAACAGGCCAAACGCTGTTTTCAGCGTGGCAGCGAAATCTGCAAACAACATCTCTGCCGCGTAGAACCCAAGGTGTGGGATCTTTTGCTGTTGCAACTGGAAAACGCACTGTGATCACCTGGACCGATGCAGAACTCCAACGGGTTCCTTTGTTTGTGGGCAAGGCACAAAGCGCAAAAGTGTCAGATGTACATATTTCAGCCCAATCGGATGGATGTTCGATCAAGGTTCGTTTGAACGGCAAGTTGTATGTCTGCCAAACACTGGACTTCGAAACTGGCCGCAGTCTTACACAACGAATCAAGGCGCATGCAAATTTAAATGTCGCAGAAACGCGAACACCGCAGGATGGGCAACTCAGCGCAGCACCACCGTTGCACCACGAAGTCCGAATCGCGACTCACCCCAGTATTCACGGCGAGAACGTGGTACTTCGTTTGTATGCAAAGCAAGATCTGAAATCTGTGTCGCAACTGGGTATTGGCCCGACAACCACAGAGCGATTGCTTGAAGGGCTGACCGGGCAAGAAGGCATCGTGTTGGTGTGCGGACCAACAGGCGCAGGAAAAACCACGACCCTGCACGCCTTGTTGAATTACCTTGATCCCATCCAGCAAAACACAATGACACTGGAAGACCCGGTTGAAATTTTGCTCCCAGGGGCAATACAAACAGACCTTGCAAAATTGCCACGCATGAATTTTGCCCAAGGACTGCGCTCACTGCTCAGACAAGATCCCGATATTTTAATGGTCGGAGAGATTCGCGACCATGAAACAGCCCAACTTGCCATTGAGGCGGCAATGACCGGACATTTGGTATTGGCCTCACTGCACGCCTCCGATGTACTCGGTGCAATGGCCAGACTGGAATTGCTGGGACTGCCTCTGGGACATTTGCTGCCGCATGTCCGTAACGTCATCTGCCAGCGACTCATACTAAGAGCACTCAACACCCAAACACCAAACGGCGCAGAAAAAAACAAACAGATTCCATTAATGCAAATATGGAATCCCCTTCGACACAGCGCGCAAGCCAGATACGGTTGGAGCAAGGTATCAGACCTGGCAAAGGAGCTGCATTTGAACCCGCCTTGGCGATTCAGCGACAGTGCCAATGAGGCCTGCGAACTTGGATTGCTAAAAAAACCAGACATTGCAGAATGGATATGGAGCAATTAAGCCGTTGGTGGAAAAGTTTCCATCGCAGCCAACTGGAACAGGGGCAACTGATCGAGTTTTTGCAAGCCCTGACCGATTTACTGGAAACGGGTCTGGACTTGAGCACTGCGCTTTTGCTGGTGGCAGACATGCTGCCTGGCAAAGCACTGAAAGCCTCTTGTGAAAGACAAATACAGTGGGTGATGAACGGGGGTGAATGGCACGAGGCACTGGCCTGCGATGCAATCGCATGGCCTGCACCCACACTGGCTTGGGTGCGCATCGCCATGAACACCGGAGACATGGCACTTTGCCTGCGCACGCACATTACAGAACTGAAAACATCGCGAGATTTCCGGCAATCGCTTTTAAGCAAACTCACCTACCCACTGCTTGTATTGGTTTCCAGCATTGCACTGGCGTATTTTATGCACACCCAACTGGCCACAGAGCCGGCTGCAGCAGAAAACCCCGCCTCGGCATTTTCTCTTGCACAAGGCTTGCTGGTTGCAGGCCTTCTGTTGACCCTGCTTCTGGCGCTCTGCGCGCTTTACTCGAAATTCAAACACCTGAGCCCGCTGAGAACAAGAATCTGGTGGCGTTGCTGTTGCGCTCTGGGCGTCATGCTTCAGTGCGGCCAGTCTCTGCAGCAGGCGCTGGATGTGCTCCTTTGGGATTTAAAACACCTCTGGATCAAGGCGCCGGAAATCGGTGAGAGCCTGTATCAATTAAACCAAATGATTGTAGAGGGAGAAGCGTTGAGAACAGCCCTGATCTTGTCTGGCTGGCCGCCGCTGATTGTGCGGGCAGCCACAATCGCGCAAGCCTCAGGAGACCTGGTGACACTGTTCAACCAAAGCGCTCGAATCCTAGACATCAAGGCAAAAGCGATGCAGCAGAAACTGATTTCCTGGATTCCCATTCTTGCCATGGTCTGCGCAGCGGCAACGCTTTGCGGTTTGTACGTCAGTCAGATTAAACCCATGTATGACAATCTCGTCGCACAGGAAATAAAATGAGTTCGGTCTCTCAAAAGCCGCAGGGCCAAGCGGAAGTCTGGCTTGTGAATGCAGACCCGGAATCGCTTGATCAATTAAAAATTCAACGATTCAAACCCCTTGCAGACAACGCAATCATGCCGATGTCCGAACCTTGGTATTGTAAAAATGACGCGGGGTCACTTGGTCGGCTCAACGACAAATGGAAACATGCGAAGCAGCCCTGCATTTTTTTGCTTGTTGGTGATCAAAATAATTTCTGTGCAGCCAGAGAAAGCAACCCGGTTACACAAGATGTCTGGCTGAGACTGCACACTCAAAACGCATCAAAAAATCCTGCAACCCTGCCGCCCATCAATGCGCTGGCGCATGACATCAGCTGGTTGAAACGCTTAAACCAAAACGGTATCAAAGCAACGGCAGGCATCGGAAACATCGCGAATTCAACACAACAGAATTTGACCATGCCCACAGCAGCGGTATTGGTCAGCCAACAAGAAGCGCAGATCCTGGCAACAGGACACCAGTTTGGCGACCTGCTGCCAAGGCTGAGCCATTTAATGATTGTGTCGGCATGCATCGCGTTGCAATTTTTTTCAGGGGCTGTGGCAAACAGCGACCCGAACCCGCAACAAATGGATGCCCTGGGGAAACAAATTGAGAATGCCTGCCCGTCGGCAATGCACCCATTGAGTTCAAACAATCAACTATGAAACACCTTAACCTTAACCGGCAGTTAAAGTTTGTCAGGTACGGACTGCCAGCCATTCAAATCTTTTTATTGATCGCATTCATGGCTTTCGGGCAGCTTTTTTTGGCTGAATTCAATTCTGATGGCGGTAAAGAAACAAATGCCAACAACCCAGCCTTGTTCAATTTGAACAGACGGCTTTTTTCCTGCCTGCAGCAATTGAAACTGGCTGCCACAGAACAGCAAAACCACAATACCTCCAACAACAGCAGCAACGAAAACGATGGCTCAACGGAAAGCGGAAACCAGCGTTTTTATGATTCAAAAGGAGTGCGATGGACTTTTAACAGTGAAGAAAAAAAATGGTACAAACACCCCTGATAAGCTGTCATTTCAAGCCTCCTTCAAGGCGGGTTTCATACGGTTTTATGCTTCCTGCTGTTGCGCTGGTGCTGGCTTTGCTGACATTGATGCTGGCAAACATTCGCATGGCTGCGTCACAAACCCCGGTCTGGAATTCTGCAAAATCACAAAGTCTGCAGCAAGTTGGTTTGTTGCATGAGGCCTTGGTGACAAACGCTTTGCTAAAGGGTTACTCCAACGGCAACGAGGTGGGCGCGATAACCTGCCACGACACCACCGGAGACGGGGTTGCGGAATGGTGCCCGACCGCCACGCCGGAGATCAGAAACGGGCAAATGGCCAATAAAACCCAGGTGCGAAATTCAGGCATGACGCAGGCACCGTCTATTGGAGCGGGAATTCCAGGCAAAGCTGATTTGTGGTTAAGCACAGGCTTCACATCGGGCAACGATCATTCCGACGATACTTTGCGCGAAACAGGATTCAAAGTGCTTAGTCCGTTAAATGCGAACCCCTCAGAAGCTTTGTTGCTTGCATGGGCCAGCACGAAAAACAGCTTCACACGCAACGCGGACGCAGTCGAAGACCTCAATGGAGACCTCTCCATTTCCCGCAGCAGCCGCCAACATGTCAGCGATGTTCAATTCAGAATCAAGTCGGCTTTTCTTGATCATCTTCGCCTCTCCGCAAGCATGAACTCAAAAACGCTGAATGCCGTCTGGGCTTTTTCAGAAACCCTGCATTTAAAGCATGTTGCCTTGTCCAGTGGCAGCAGGTTTTCAGCAGTCAGCAGCGGTTGTCGCTGCGAGTGCAACAAGACAGAATGTAAATGCACCTGCGCCTACGACTCGGAGTGGGCCTCTGCAGGCAATTGTGTGAGCAAGGCAAAATCGGGGCTCTGTAAGACCGTCTCCGGGGAAAATCGCTGTAGTGCGAAAACCGGCGAGTTTTGTTATTTCAACGATGCCGCCTGGCTGAGCAGCCATTGGGCCGTCAGCCAATACAACCCGCGAGCCACCGCCGGAAAAAACTGCCGGCCTCAAAAAGCGGATCAATGCCCGTTGATTCCCTCAAGCTCAAAATCAAGTTCGACATGTCAATGCGAATTTGATTGGCCCAAGGTGGTGACCGCCGCACGCATTGAAAAATTGAGCTTGAACTTCAACGAAGGAAAAGCCTCTGCCGGATTCCTGGCTTCTCCATGAAACGACAACGCACACATAAACAATCGGCCATGTCCGGCTTCAGTCTGATTGAGCTGGCCTTGTCTCTGGGCATTCTCGGCTTGATGGGCTTGTCGGCGCCACCCTTGTTTAAAATTTGGCAGGCAGAAACGCTCAGGCTACGTGAGCTGAATCTGATGGACTCGGCAATGAACCAAATTGAAGCCTATGCCATCACACACAGGCGCCTGCCCTGCCCTGCTGCAGATCTCAATGGCGTGGAAAGTACACAAAGCATCAGTGGCACCTGTCTGCAAGCAACCGGGAAATTGCCCTGGCGAACCTTGGGGCTGCCCGCGCCCAAGCCCGTTCCCGTTTTTGCAGTCGCAACACTGAACACGCTGGGTCTGCCTTACTCACAACTGCTGACAACTGGCGGCGCCATACGAACCGTTGCTTTGGACTCTTTGAGCAGCGCAGTCTTTGCCGGCCCAGACCTGAACGCCGACAACAGCAGCGCACTGCCCGCACTGCTGGTCTGCGATGAAGCCCCGCTGAACAACGCGTGTCCGCAAAACCGCTATCTGAGCTTAAGCGCAGTCGCGCTGGTGGCGCTGCCCACGCCGGAAGACGCGGCAAGTCAGGCTGAAAACCAAAACACCGACCGCTTATTTTTAAGCCCTGCAAATCCTGCACTGACGCACCGGGTGCGTTGGCTGACGTATGAAAAACTGGCCTGGCTCTACTTGAGAAGCGGTGTGCTGGGTGGCCTCTGATTTTTATCATTCCGCAAAAAGGAAATTTAGTTTATGAAGACAACACTGTTGGTAAACAAACCGCGAAACATGGGCTTTAAAAAGCAGCAGCATGGCTTTTCCCTGATTGAATTGGGACTGGCGCTTGCCGTGATCGCCCTGATCGCCGGTGGCGTGGCCAAAGGCCGGGAACTCTTCAAATCTGCAAAAGTGCAGAACCTGGCCAGCCAGTTGCAAAACATGGAAACCGCCATCTCTGCATTCGAGTCGCGTTATGGGGCCTTGCCTGGCGACTTGAGCACAGCCGTTGCAAACCTCGGTGCAAGCAATGGCGACGGTAATGGCAAGATTTCAACCGCTGCAGAGGCGGTTGGCGCATTTCAGCAACTCAGTCTGGCCAACCTCTTGAACGGTAACTACAACGGCGCAACCTACACCAGCGGTATTTGTCCAGCGGCTACCTGCCCCAGTAACCCCATGGGTGGGCGCCTGGAATTTCTGACCTCGGGCGGCGCTCTGGGTGGCAACAGCTTTAATGCGCTGCTTTCAACGGGCGGGCAGTTGTCCGCAAAGCAGTTGGCAGAAATTGACCGGAAAATTGACGATGGCAGTGCCAGCACAGGACGGTTTCAGGCCTTGAGCAGCATTGATGACGCCTGCTTGAACGGCGCGCAGTGGAACGAAGTGGGCACCAGCAGCGCTTGCATTGGTGTGTTGTTGATCAACTGAAGGTAAAGCAACTTTATCAAGACCAGGCGGAATAACTCACAATGCGTTGTTCCGCACGCGCCAGTGGTTCGGGCTGCCCCTTGAGCACCAAAATATCTCCCAACTCCAGGCGCAGTTCGTCACTGGGGTCGTCCCCGCGTATGCCCCTGCGTCGGATGGCCGCAACACTGACCTCCAATTCAGATAACTTGAGTTCACCCAACCGCATGCCAATCGACTGCATGCCTTCGGTGAGTTCAATGGAATGCAAACGAACCCATTGGGATTCCGGTGTGTCGGCTTCATCATCGAAACCGCGGAAAACCCCCCGAAACAGCTTGTAGCGGGACTCGCGCACCGACCTGATCTGGCGGATCACCCGCGACATGGGCACACCCATGAGAATCAAGGCTTGCGAGCCCAGCATCAAACTGCCTTCGTAAATTTCCGACACCACCTCAGTGGCACCTGCGGCCAGCAGGGGTTCCAAGTCACGCTCATCGTGGGTTCGAACCACCACAGGCATTGACATTGAAATTTGACGGATGGTGCTCAATACCCGAACAGTGGCTTTGAAGTCAGCAAAGGAAACCACAACACAAGAAGCTCTGGACAAACCGGCCGCCAGAAGGATTTCTTTTTTTCCGGCGTCTCCGAAAACCACAGACTCACCGGCAGAAGTGGCTTCACGCACGCGTTCCGGGTCCAGGTCAAGCGCCACATAGCGAATGCTTTCTCGCTCAAGAATACGACCCAAGTGCTGACCGCTGCGACCAAAACCACACACCAGCACGTGCTTTTCTGTGGACAGCGTTTGCTGCGCCACCTGATGCAAGGCAAACGACTGCACCAGCCATTCATCCTTGGACAAACGCAGCACCAGTTTGTCCGCATTTTGTATCAGCGCAGGTGCAGCCACCATTGACAGCAACATCGCAGCGCTGATGGTTTGAACCCACTCAAACGGCATCAATTTCAGCGGAGCGGCGTCTGACAACAACACAAAGGCGAATTCTCCGGCCTGCGCCAGATACAAACCCGTGCGAATGGCGGTTCCGCGGGCGGAACCAGAAAGAATTGCCAGTGTTGTAATCAACAAAAATTTTGCCAGCACTGGAATTAAAGAAAGCAAAAGTACCCAATACCAGTTCTTGATCACAATGCCCGGGTTGAGCAACATGCCGGTGGTGATAAAAAACAGCCCCAGCAAGACATCACGGAACGCCTTGATGTCTTCTTCAACCTGATGGCGGTATTCGGTTTCAGCAATCAGAACACCGGCAAGGAATGCACCCAGGGCCAGAGAAAGTCCAGCTTTTTCAGTGAACCAGGCCAAGCCCAAGGTCAGCAGCAACACATTAAGCACAAAAAGTTCTTGCGACTTTCCCCGAGCAACGAAATTCATCCATTTCACCATCGGGCGCTGCCCGAAAACCAACATCAACACCAACACCAAAATGGCTTTGACCAATGCCATGGCCAATTCGATGGTGATGTCGGATGAAGAATCCGCCAAGGCTGGAATGATGATGATGAGCGGCACGACCGCCAAATCCTGAAACAACAGGATGCCCAGCACCAGACGCCCGTGGGGCGACTCAAGTTCGAGCCGCTCCGCCATCATTTTTACAACGATGGCAGTCGATGACATGGCCAGAGCGCCCGCCAGAACAAACAGCGCCTTGTAGGAAATGGGGAAGAAAAAATTGACCAGCCAGCCCAGCAGCATGGTTCCTATGATGGTGAACGAAACTTGCGCCAAGCCAAGCCCAAACACCACTTTGCGCATGGATTGAAGCTTGGATAAGCTGAACTCCAAACCAATTGAGAACATCAGGAAAACAATGCCGAACTCGGCAAGGTGGCGAGTGCCGGGAAGGTCTGGCACCACGCCGAATGAATAGGGACCCACCAGAACGCCGGCGGCCAAGTACCCAAGCATCGGCGGCAAGCGCAAACGCTTGAATACGCTGACTGCCAACACAGCAACCAGCAAAAGAATCAGTGTTAATTCAAGGGTACCGGGCACGGTATATGCTTATAAAAAGGGTTCGATTGTGGCGATTGCTTTGTTATACTCGATCATTATGACATTTGCAGCGGCATTTAACCGCCCCAATACCAGATGACACACACCACCCCTCTTCAACACCTAAGCATTGCCAGAGAAGTTTTATCCATCGAGGCTGCTGCACTGCAAAATACCGCAGACAAACTGGGGGCAGACTTCGAAGCGGCAGTGGAAGCAATTCTGGGCTGCAAGGGGCGAGTCATTCTCATGGGGCTGGGTAAATCAGGCCTGATCGCACGAAAAATCGCAGCCACGCTGGCCAGCACCGGAACGCCCGGGTTTTTTGTCCATGCTGCGGAAGCCGCTCACGGCGATCTGGGCATGATCACCGAGGCCGATGTGGTTATTGCGCTGTCGAATTCCGGTGAAACCGGCGAGGTTCTGGCAATACTTCCGGCGATGCGTCGCAAGGGCGCGAAACTGATAGCCCTCACCGGCAACCTTCAATCCAGTCTGGCACTGGCCTCTGACATCGTGTTGGACGGCTCCATCAGCAAAGAAGCCTGCCCAATGAATCTCGCACCCACCGCCAGCACAACGGTTGCATTGGCCTTGGGCGACGCCCTGGCCGTGGCCGCTCTGGAAGCCAGAGGCTTTTCCAAGGAAGACTTCGCCCTTTCTCACCCTGGCGGCTCACTGGGTCGGCGCCTGCTGACCCATGTCAGCGATGTCATGCGAACAGGCGAGGAAATTCCGAAAGTCAGCGCTGATGTGTCAGTCAGTCAGGCCGTGCTCGAAATCACACGCAAACGCTTGGGTATGACCACCGTTGTGAATGCAGACAACCAACTGCTGGGCATTTTCACGGATGGCGACCTGCGCCGCATGATTGAAACCGGTGCAGACTGGCGAGGGCTCAAGGTCACCGACGTCATGACAAAATCCCCAAAAACCATCGCCGCCCACAAACTGGCTGCGGAAGCCGTCCGAATCATGGAATCCACGCACATCAGCCAGTTGGCTGTGGTTGATGAAAAAGGTGTTGTTGTCGGAGCCCTGAACATGCATGACCTCTTTGACGCAAAGGTTGTATGAACATGCTGACCATTGAACAGCGCGCAGGAAAAATAGAACTTATCGGCTTTGATGTGGACGGTACACTGACAGACGGCGGTTTGTATTTCGGTCCCGATGGCGAAGTGATGAAACGCTTCTCAGTGTTCGACGGCCATGGGTTGAAACGCCTGATGCAGGCTGGCATCAATGTCGCCTGGATCACGGCCAGACAAAGCCGCATTGTAGAAACCCGCGCCAAGGACTTAGGCATCAAGTTCATTGTTCAGGCCTGCAAAAACAAACGCGCCAGTCTGGACCAACTGAGAACCGACTTGGGGCTGGAATGGGATCAATGCGGGTTTTTTGGTGACGACTGGCCTGATTTTCCCGTCATGCGTGAAGTCGGCTTCGCCGCCACCACCGGAACAGCCCCCTTGCAGATGCGTGCACAGGCCCACTGGATAGCCACCCGTGCTGCAGGACACGGCGCCGCACGGGAATTGTGCGACTTCATTGCTGACCACCATCCACGGGGGCAGCCCGCATGGCAGGAATGAACGCCAGCGTCGCCGCTGCCCTTGGATTCGTTTCCAGACTTGCGCCCATTTTGCTGGCGGGCTTGCTCGCTGGCGTAAGCTATTGGACGGCACTTCGCACAGGCATACGCTTGTGGGACGACAGCCCGAGAGGTAGCCTGAAGACGCCTGATTATTTCGTGGAAAACTTTTCCTGGGTGCGCTCCGCCCCCTCAAAAGGAGAAACCACGGTAATGGTGAGCCAGCGCCTGGAGCACATTCCGGAAGAAGACATGCTGCAAATGCAACGGATCGACATCAAGAAAATGTCCAAAAGCGCCCCCTCCGTCGAGGTGTCTGCCGAAAAAGGCAGGCTCAACAACCAGGACGGACGGATTTTTTTGGAAGGCCAGGCAAAACTGACTCGGGGAAAAGGACTTCCAGAACAAACGCAACTTCAAAGTCCGCGTATGTTGATCGACTCGGACAATCAGAAAATTTTCGCCTTTGACCAGGCCAAACTCGTTCGTGGCGAGAGCATTCTCGAAGCCAAAGAAATTACGATAGACCAACTTAACAGCGAAATTCTTGCCAATACGCGCATTTCCGTGCTGTTACCCGGAAAAAAATAGAAAGCATTGCCATTCATGAATTTGAATCCATTAATTTTACGGACGCTTTGGGCATGCCTGATGCTGTCACTCACCCAAAACGCATTGGCACTCAAGGACGATCAAAACGCTCCGACCGCCATTGAGTCGGACTCCATGACCTACGATGAATTGAAACAGATCAATGTTTTTACCGGTAACGTCAAACTCGTCAGGGGAACCTTGGTACTCAGAGGTGAAAAGCTCACGCTGAAACAAACACCGGAGGGCTTTCAGATCGGTCTGGCCGAAGGCAAGCCCGCCAGCTTCAAACAACGCAGGGACGGCGTCGGTGAATTGTATGTAGAGGGCTTTGGCAACCGCATCGACTACGATGGAAAAACCGAAACCATCGTACTTACCCACAATGCCGAGATCCGAAAACTGGAAGGCAAAAAGATCACTGACGAAGTCAAGGGCGAGGTCATCACCTACTTGCAACGCACTGAATTCTTTACCGTTGTGGGCGATCCGAATGCACAAAAAACAGGCACCTCAGGGCGCGTGAAGGTGATTATTCAACCCAAAGAGGACAAAGGCGCCAAATGACGCAAAACAGTCCACTGGTATCACTGACGGGTGTCGCCCGCTTGCAGGCAGATGGCCTGAACAAGGCGTACGGCTCGAAAAAGGTCATAGAAACCGTGTCGCTGCATGTGGACACGGGGGAAGTCGTCGGCTTGCTGGGCCCAAACGGCGCTGGAAAGACCACCTGTTTCTACATGATTGTCGGTCTGGTTGCGGCAGACAAAGGCACCATTTCCATGGCGGGCCACGATGTCACCCACCAGCCCATTCATAAACGGGCAAAACTTGGGCTGTCCTACTTGCCACAAGAAGCGTCGATTTTCAGAAAACTCTCGGTTGAGGACAACATCCGCGCCGTACTGGAAATTACACCGCCTGAAGGCGAACAAAGCATTTCCTCCAAACTGGAAGAACTCCTGAACGACCTGCAAATTTCGCACCTCAGAACCTCTTCAGCGGCGGCGCTTTCGGGCGGAGAACGCAGACGTCTGGAAATTGCGCGGTCTCTGGCAACAAACCCGCGTTTCGTTCTATTGGACGAACCGTTTGCGGGTGTCGACCCCATTGCTGTTCTGGAAATTCAACGCATCATCAGATTTTTAAAAGAACGTGGCATCGGTGTGTTGATCACCGACCACAACGTGCGTGAAACCCTGGGAATTTGCGACCGAGCCTACATTATCAATGCTGGTGAAGTATTGGCCGCCGGCCATCCAGACACACTCGTCCAAAATGAATCGGTTCGCCGGGTTTATTTAGGCGAAAACTTCCGTATGTGACGCCCAATGAACATGCGCCAGTCACTTCAAATCCGGCTTTCACAGCAACTTACGCTGACGCCACAACTACAGCAGTCAATTCGTTTGCTCCAGCTGTCCACCCTTGAATTACAACAGGAAATTGAACAGGCGCTGGTTGAAAACCCGATGCTTGAACAAGTTGAGGATTCAGCCACTTCCGGCGTCAGGCTGGTGGGCGACTCTTTGGTGAAAGACGCCCCGCCTGCAGAAAACTATGAGTCAGCGCAGCAATCCGCCTCGGCCACCACCGAAACCAAGGAAACCGAGCGCAGCAATGAACTTGATTCAGACCTCTCTTACGGAACAGAAAACTGGGGCAACGATTGGTCAGACGACAACCGCGGGTCAGAAGACGATGAAAAATCACAACCCCAAGTGGCCAGCAAAAGTACCAGCCTGACAGAACATCTAACGCAGCAACTCCGCCTGACAGCCAGCTCCACCCGCGACATCGCCTTGGTTTCAATTTTAATAGACCTGTTAAACGACGATGGCTACCTGAATGACGATCTTGACGGCATTTACCAGACCTTACCGGAAGATCT
>JBEIKS010000003.1:0-31014 GCA_040379625.1 Burkholderiaceae bacterium | reverse complement strand
CTTGCAGCACCTTTTGCCAATCCTGGTTGCTGGTGTCGAAGAAAGAACCTGCCACGCCAATGCCGGCGTTGTTTACAACAATGTCGGGGGCACCAAACTCTTTGCCAACCCACTGGGCCAAGGCTTCCATTTGCTCTGCGTTGCCCACATCCACTTGCCTGGACCAAGCTGTTGCGCCCATCAGGCTGCACAATTCGGCGGTGCGGTCACAGGCCTCCAGATTAATGTCCACCGCCACCACGTTGGCGCCTCGTTCTGCGCACATCAAGGCGGTTTCTCGACCAAAGCCATTGCCTGCGCCGGTGATCACCACCAACTTGCCGGCATAGGGTTTGCCGCTGTTCTTGCCGTAGTTGCGAGCCCTGACCAAAGCCAGTGACTCGACACCGCTTTCCACAAACTCAACAAACTCGCTCACCCATTGTGCAAATTGCGCAGAGTGGCTGATCTGCAACCAGTGCCCGGCGTTGATGTCTCGGCGCCACAGCTTGGGCGCCCAGTTCGGCAGATCGTCCCAAGTGGCTGCTGTAATAAAGTGGTCTTTCAGCGGCTGTATCAGTTGAACAGGAAGGTCGGTTTTGCGCTCACGGGGCTTGAGCACACGGCCGCCCACGTTGGCGCGGTAGAGGTTGATGCCCGATATGCCGTCTTGGGTTTGTGTTTCGCTTTTTTCATGCAGCGCCCCGGGGATGCCTTCAATTTTTTCCAGTACGCTGGGCCACAATTTGTCCAAACCCATTTTCCACAGGGCAGGCCCCAAGCCTGGCAGATGAAACACGCCCACGTACCATGAATGGGCAGCTTGCTTGGCCAGGGAGGCCAGATCAGCAGATGACCCGCTGCGCAGACGCTTGGCGAGCCAGTGGCCGATGTGATCAAGACAGGGGCCAGAGACCGTGGTGTAGGAGGCAATGCGACCCTTCAAGCGCTCGGTGGTGACAGATTCCCAGGACTGCACGGAACCCCAGTCGTGCCCGACCAGATGCACAGGCTGATTCGGGCTGAGCGCGTCAATCACCACCGCCATGTCGGCCACCAAATACTCCAGTCCGAAGCCAGCCTGATTGGCAGGTTGAGACGACAGGCCTGCGCCGCGCACGTCATAGGCCACGACAAAATAGCGCTCTGCCAGTATTTCAGCCGTTTGCCGCCAGACGCTGGCAGCATCCGGATAGCCGTGAACCAGCAGCACCACGGGCTTGGGTGATTTTTGCGTGGGCGCTTCGCCCCAGGTGTAAACAGCGAGTTGAACGTCGCCGGACTGCAACAGTTGCGTGGGTGTCATGGTGTGGGCTCCTTACGCGGCCTGGGGCAGGCTTGCAGCCTGTGCGCCGGTTTCGCCGGCGTTCCAGAGCCCGCGTGCTGCCCAGCGGCGCACGTGGGGCACATCATCGTCCAGCCAATAGGCGTCGTCTTCAGTTACCACCAGCAATTCCTCCCACTTCGCACCCACATCGCGAAATCCAAGATGAGGCTCCACTGCCCACAAACCGGGCGTGGGTGCATGGTTGGACAGGCGACTGCTGTTCCAGATCGGAGACCAGCCCTCTTTCAGGCCGGACAGCCCACCGCGGGCCAGTTCCGTGACATTGCGAACGCCGAAGTTGGCCAGACTGAAATGGCTTTTCTTGCCGTCATCTTTCAGCTTTTCAACACGGTGGGCCAGCGTTTCAAACGGGTAGGCTTTGTGGCGGGGTTCATAACCGTGCTTGGCGCACAGGGCGTCCACCGCCTGGCTGATACTGGCCAAGGGGGCTCTGGCCTTGGCCATGCTCAAAATAAGTTGCCGGTATTCCAGCAAATCATCCATGAGTTTGTCGAGCAGTTTGTTTTCGCCCAAAACACCACAAAAACCGATGTCTGCGGTGTAGCCGTGCAGCGTGGGGGCGTTGTCCAGAATAAACGGCATGCCTTCTTCAAGACGACGGGCGCCGGGGTAGAAGGCAGGGTTGAATCCGCCGAGGTGCTTCAAGCCAATGAAACCCCGGAACGCGGTGCGGTCACCAAACCAAGCGAAGGGTTGATGAAACCAGTCATCCACCCCGTGGTCGAGTAGCCAGGTTTTTTGCAAGGCGGCGGCTTGACGTTCTGTCATGCCGGGCTTGAGTTCGGCGGCAACAGCCTCAGCGCACTCGTAGGCCAAGCGTTGAACATTGCGAAAGTGGGCCAAATCTTCCTGGCTGTGCAGGCGGGCGGTGGTATTTGACATTGTTTAATCTCCTCTGGACCGTGACATTACACGATGTAATAGTGAGGAAGCAAGTCGAAACCAAACAAATGCCAAAACCAGTCGCCATGCGGGTTTCAATGCTGCAGAGCAGCAAATTACTTACATCATGTATTTCCAGAGCCCATCGGGTATTTTTCCCATCAGGGGCTTCATGATGCGCCATGGGAAAGCGGGAACCACACCCTCTTTGCTGCCTTTTTCCACATGCCCCACAATTTCCTTCGCGGCCTGTTCAGCGGAAATCAGGAAGGGGTATTGGTCCATGTTTTCTACAATGTCGGTTTTTACAAACCCCGGCAGAATTTTTGTAAACCTCACCTTGTGCTTCTTCAGCTCAATGGCGGCTGCATCCATGTACATGGAAAAACCGGCTTTGGTGGCGCAGTAGGCCGCCTGGGTGGGAATGGCAGACAAAGACGCCAATGAAGAAATGCCCACCACATGACCACCGCCCTGCGTTTTAAAGTACTGGGCAGCGGCATTCACCGTGGCCACGGCACCCACCAGGTTGGTTTGTATCAGCGAAACTTCCTCGGCCAGTTGCCCTTTGCCAACGCGGGTGAGTTGATTCACGCCCGCATTAACCACCACCACATCTACCCGGTCAAACTCGGCAAACAATTGCTGCAGCGCA
This sequence comes from Burkholderiaceae bacterium, assembly GCA_040379625.1. Lineage (GTDB taxonomy): Bacteria > Pseudomonadota > Gammaproteobacteria > Burkholderiales > Burkholderiaceae_B > SXZD01. The sequence continues at coordinate 28,150 of JBEIKS010000003.1, read as the reverse complement.
GGTTCCACTGAATAGGTGTCTTTTACATCGAGACAAGCAAGTGCCACCTGAATGCCTGATGCACCGGGCAAAGCAGACATCTCGTGCTGCAGGGCTTGGAGTTTTTCCAGCCGGCGGGCGGCAATGCCGACGTTGTAGCCGCGCGAAGCGAACTCCAGTGCCAATGCCCTGCCGATGCCGGAAGAAGCCCCTGTGATGATGACGGTTTTTTTCATTGTGTTTTGTCTCCAGTTTTTTCCAATGCCACATTCAAGGCCACGCGCCTGACGCGCGGCACTGGCATGGACAACACATGTTCTGCATTAAAAGTGGCCAGCCAACGCTTGACCGCTGCCTGTTCATCCTCGTTCATTTGGGCAAAACAATCAAATGCGCGCTGCACCATCCACAAAGTGTAAGGCAGGGCAGCCCGCTGAAACGGGCGACCCCCCATGGTGGTTTGCACAGCCTTTAATTTGCGGGGCAGTTTGTGCGTCCAGTCCGGGTGGGTTTGGGAAAACTCATTCACTTGTTCGGCAATGCCTGCGACCATGGGCATGAACTCTGTGAAGAGGGAGGCAAAAACAGGCGCCAGGGTTTCTGGAATAGCGTCGTCGGCAAACAAATCGCCCTGCGCATAGCCGGCGGGCTGTGTCATGCGGTCCAACCAGGCCTTGAGGTGTTTTCTGGGTTCAACCAACTGGCGCTTGGGCCAGGGGTCGCGCCCCAAATGGCCGTACATGGTGCCCACCAGACTGAAATCGCCCAACGTGGGCCGGTTACCCAACAAAAACGGATGCTGCTGAAAGTGGGCATCCAAAGCATTGAGCATGTTGATGCTCCAGGCATTCAGGGTGGGAAACTGCTCTGACACAATGCCCACAAAAGGTAGCATGCCGCGCAGCATGGTGGCCGGCTTGCGCGCCACCCAGCGTTGCAGGAACGCAGGCGCCCAAGGCAACAAGGCCTGCCCGGCTTCGGCCTCGAACAAAGCGTAATTTTCCGGATAGCTCCAGCGCGTGTGCATCGCAACCGGAATCCACCACTCATCGCCCCACGCTTCCAACAGCATGGAGGCAAAACGCTGCACGGGGGTTTGCGGCAGCACAGGGCGCTGGGCAAACAAAGACTCAATGTGATCAATAATGACGCTGGTGTCTTGTATCCACTGCCCATCGGGCGATTTCAACACTGGCATCACGGCTGCACCGGTCTCCTGCTTGATCTTCACCATCAAGGTGTAAAAATCCACCTCGTTGAATTCAAAGTCGACTTGCTTGTAGCGCAGGTAACTCAGGGCCTTGCCTGTGAAATAAGAAAGATGCCAGCCGTACAAAACGTAAGGAGAATTCATCGCGACCTTTTTAAACGCAATCAATGTTGAGCCTTGTGCAGTGTACTGGGTCAGCCTTGAAAAGTCAGAGCAAGCGCTGACGCTTCAGTAACCACGCATCAAGGCGGCTGGCGAAGGCTTTGCGGTCTGAAGCTGAAAAAGCAGCAGGGCCACCGGTTTCAACGCCGCTACCACGCAGTGCGTCCATAAAATTCCGCATGGTCAGCCGCTCTTCAATGTTGGCCAGCGTCAGCAACTCGCCGCGCGGGTCAAGCACTGTGGCGCCTTTTTCAATGACGAGAGAGGCCAGCGGAATATCCGCGGTAATGACAAGGTCGCCTGCCGCAGCCTCCAGCACAATGCGCTGATCTGCGACATCAAAACCGGAAGGCACTTGCAGGGCGCGTATGTAGGGTGAAGGCGGGGTTCGCAACATTTGGTTGGCGATGAGCGTGACAGACACCTTGGCGCGGTCTGCCGCACGAAAAAGTATTTCTTTAATGACGCCCGGACAGGCGTCTGCATCAACCCAAATATTCATTTGGAGGCAACAATCAAAAGAAAGTGAAGTGCTTGGAGGGGTTTGTTCATGCAGTCCATTCTAATGCAAAGTCGCACGGATCTTCGATATTGCAATGTCCTGCCCCCCACGAACCGCCCCCTTCAAATTGCCCTACAATCAGAGCCTTGAACGGTGCTGCAAGGGCAGTTAAATGCGGTTAAAAGAAGCAACTTACAAAGCGTTTGCATGCATTTGCATGGGTTTTTCAGTCATTGCAAACGGAGCCAATGCAGCAGGGCAGGCGTTTGCGTTTTCGCAGGCGGAAATTGAAGCGGCAGGCATACGTCTGGCGCCCATACAGACCAAAACCGCAGACACAGGCGGCGAACTGCGCCTGTCTGGCACGGTAAAACCGGCACCCAACGCTGCCGTTACCGTGTCGGCCGCCGAAGAGGCCACCATTTCCGAACTTTTAATTCCCAATTTGAGCCATGTGAAAGCAGGCCAAGTGGTACTGCGCATTTACAGCACAGCATTTCTGGACGCCCAGAAAAGCTTTTTGCAAGACCAGTCGGCGCTGCGCCTGGCCAGGCAAACACTGGAACGCGACAAGCTTCTTTTTGAAGAGGGCCTGATTGCACAACGGCGCTTGCAGGAATCGCAAAACCAACTCAGCTTGTACACCACGGCAGAGGCTTCCAGCCGCCAGCGTTTAAAAATTCTGGGCGTGTCTGCCGCACAAATGGAAAAAATTGTGCAGCGCGGCCAACTCAGTGAAAGCATAGATGTAGCCGCACCCGTCAGCGGTCAGTTGGTGGCGGTGGCAGGGCGCATCGGGCAAAAGTTGATGCCGGGCGATGTGCTGTTGCAAGTGCTTAAAGCGCGTTTGTTTGAACTTGAACTGGCGGCCAGCGTCAGTCAGGGCAATGATGTGAAGCCCGGCGACACGGTTTCCCTGCCGGGTTGCGCCCTGCTTGGAAAAGTCACGGGGGTTTCCAGCATGGTCGATGCCAACAGCCAAAGCCTGTTGGTGCGGGCTTTGCTGGCCCCCGACACCGCAGACTGCCTGCGTGCCAACCAGTATGTGCAGGTGCAAGTCCGCAAACAGGCGGAAAACCAAAAAGTAGCCGGGTTTGAGGTGCCGGCCGGCGCCATTGTGAATGTGGGTCAGCAGGCTTGGGTTTTTGTTAAAACCGACAGCGGTTTTTTAGCCACGGAAGTCAAAGTGCTGGGCTCGCAAAACCAGACGCGCTTTGTTGAAGGCCATCTGGTTGCCGGTCGTTCTGTGGCCACCAGCGGTACGGCTGTGCTGAAGGCGGCATGGCAAGGCATGGGCAAAGAATGAGCGCGGCATGAGTCAAAATTTCGCAATTGCGCATTTAACGGCGCTGGCGCTGCGTCAGCGCCTGCTGGTGCTGGTGCTGACCTTCGGCTTGATCGGCGCTGGCGTGTGGGCCTACCTGAGGCTGCCCATTGATGCTTTTCCTGATGTTTCAAGCACACAGGTCAAGATCATTTTAAAGGTGCCAGGCCTCACCCCCCAGGAAGTGGAACAGCGAGTCACTTCATTGGTTGAACAGGAAATGCTGGGCATTCCGAACAAAACCATGCTGCGCTCCTTGTCGCACTACGCTTTGTCGGATGTCACCATCGACTTCGAGGAAGGCACCGACATTTACTGGGCCCGCCAACAAGTCAATGAACGCTTGTCCGTGGTGTTGTCATCGCTGCCGCCAACCGCCGAAGGCGGGCTGGCACCCATCACCACACCCTTGGGTGAAATGTACATGTTCACCATCGAAGGGCCACAAACACTGGCAGAGCGGCGCACGCAACTGGACTGGGTCATCCGCCCCGCCCTGCGTGCCATTCCTGGCGTTGCCGATGTGAATGCCTTGGGCGGGGTTGTTAGAACCTTCAACATCGCGCCCAACTTCAGCGCCTTGGCAGCCAGCCAGATCACCGTTGAAAAGTTGATAGAGGCAATACAGAACAACAACCAGAACGATGGTGCAGGTCGGGTTGCCCGGCAAGGGGAATCCATACTGGTGCGCACAGAGGGTCGCATTAAAACACTGGAAGATTTGCGCAACATTGTGGTGGGTCGAAGCGGTGATCAACTGCTGCGGGTGCGTCAGTTGGCAGACATCAGCATTGAGGGTCTGACCCGCTATGGCGCTGTGACTGAAAACGGTCAAGGGGAAACCGTGGAGGGGCTGGTTCTGGGCCTGAGGGGTGCAAACGCCAGACAGGTGGTGGAAATGGTTGAGCAGAAACTAAAGGCGCTGGAAACAGGCTTGCCAGAAGGCATGAGCATCAAACCCTTCTACAACCGCGGCCATTTGGTGGACAGGGCGTTGGGCACGGTCAGCAAGGCTTTGCTGGAAGCCACGGTTTTGGTGCTGATCACCCTCTACCTGTTTTTGGGGAATGTTCGTTCAGCGTTGGTGGTTGCCATTATTTTGCCTTTGTCTGCGCTGGCCACGTTTTTGTGCATGCATTGGGCGCATTTGTCGGCCAACCTGATGTCTCTGGGCGGGCTGGCCATTGCCATCGGCATGCTGGTGGATGCGTCCGTGGTGGTGGTTGAAAATGTGCAGGCCAGACAAGCCCATGAACTGGACAACAATCCGCAAGGCGCTTCCAGCTCGGTACTGGCGCTGGTGCAAGAGGCCACCGCAGAAGTTGCGCTGCCCATTACGTCGGGTATCTTGATCATCATGACGGTTTTTTTACCGCTGCTGACACTGGAAGGCCTGGAAGGAAAATTGTTTTCTCCTGTAGCGCTGACCATTGTATTTGCGCTGGGTTGTTCACTGCTGTTGTCGCTGACCGTCATACCGGCGCTGTGCAGTGTACTGAGCGTGAGTTCAGACCCGGCTGCCCACCAAACCCCTCGCATGGTTCAGTTTCTTGAACGGCATTACACACGCCTGCTTGCTGCCTGCATGCAACGCCCCGTGCTGGTGTATGGCGTGGCGGTGGCAAGCCTTCTGGCTGCATTGGTGCTGCTGGCCTTCATTGGAAAATCGTTCATTCCGCAACTCGATGAAGGCGACATCATCATGCAAACTGAAAAGTTGCCCTCCATTTCGCTGGAGGAAGCCATCGACATTGATTTGCGCATGGAACAAGCCATTTTAAAAGCGGTGCCTGAAGTGGAACGTATTGTTGCGCGACTAGGAGCGGACGAAATTGGTCTGGACCCGATGGGACTGAGCGACTCCGATGTCTTTATGGTGCTTAAACCGCATGCACAGTGGCGGTTTGCTGAAAAATCGCAATTGGTGGATGCCATCCGCACAGCCGTCAGCGGGTTTTCCGGAATGAACATCGGTTTTAGCCAACCCATTGAAATGCGTACCAATGAAATGCTCTCAGGTGTGAGGGGGGACCTGGCATTGAAAATTTTTGGTCCGGATTTACAGACGCTAAAAGCGCTGACCGAGAAATCACTTGCCTTGCTTGAAAGCATCAAGGGGGCGCAAGATGTGCAGACCACGAAATCAGACGGTTTGGAATATGTGCAGGTGAAACTCGATCCTGCTGCCTTGGGGCTGGTGGGTCTGGATGCGAAAACCGCTCAGAACATGCTGCGCCACTTGGTGGAAGGCACGCGCATAGGCGAAGTGCTGGAAGGTAACCGTCGCACGCCTTTGGTGGTGCGACTAAACAATGCCAACGAATACGACCTTGAGAACATCCGCTTGCCGTTGGCTGACAACCACTGGGTACCTTTGAGCAGCGTGGCCCGCCTTGAAAAAGAAGTGGGACCCACACGGATTGCACGAGAAAACTCGGTTCGCAGCATGGTAGTGAGAGCCAACGTGCGAGACCGCGATCTGGTGGGGTTTGTTGAAGAAGCAAAACAAAGCTTTGCACAACAAATTACCTTGCCCCCAGGCTACTCCGTTACATGGGGCGGGCAATTTGAAAACCAGCAACGCGCCGCCAAGCGACTGATGTGGGTAATACCCATCGCACTGGCATTAATACTGGTGATATTGCAACTGACCTTGGGCAAAGTGGCGCAAGCCGTTCTGGTGTTGGTGAACATCCCCTTTGCCATTGTGGGGGGCATTTTTGCATTGGGCATTGCGGGCGAATATTTGTCGGTACCGGCCGCGGTGGGGTTTATTGCACTGATGGGTATTGCCGTGCTCAATGGCTTGGTGTTGCTAACGGAATTCAACACGCTTGCACAACTTGGCATGAAAGGCGATGCCTTGGTTCAGCACGGCGCGCTGCGCCGCTTGCGCCCAGTGTTGATGACCGCCGCCATCACTGCACTGGGATTGATTCCGTTGTTGTTTGCCACTGGGCCAGGCTCTGAAATACAACGCCCCCTGGCTGTGGTGGTGATTGGCGGATTGCTCAGTTCCACCCTGCTCACCCTGATTTTAATGCCCATGCTGTTTCGTCGTTTTATTGGCGACGAGGAGAAGTCCTGACATGAAACCCGTTTTGGTCTTGCTGTTGCTGTTGGGTGGGTTAAACGCCACCGCCAGCGATTTAAAAACCCACGAACACGGCGAACAGAGTGTGCCGTATGTGGATGTTTTTTTAAAAATCTCTGAGGCCAGCAGCTTTGGACAAACCCTTGCAATTGAAACACTGGCGAAGAGTTCGCCCGTGTTGCAGGCGGAACAAATTTCCTTGCAGCAACGTCTGCAAGGAAAAATTGTGCGCAACGGAGAATACGAATGGAGCGTAAACAGCCAGATTCGAAAACGGCGCGACAGAGAGCTGGGATTGTCTGGCAACGATCAGGAAATTGGCCTGAGCCGGACAGTTCGCCTGCCCACGAAACGCGTCATTGACGAACAACTCTCTGAACAATACAACGTGCTTGCAGACGTTTTAAAGGAAGACGCATGGCATGAAAATGCCAGACGCTTGAATGAATTGTGGTTCGATTTGCGATTGGCACAAAGAAAAGTTTTGTTGTTGGAGCAACTGACCGCAGAAGTGGCTGTGTTTGTCGGACAACAAGGCAAACGCTACAAAGCCGGTGAAATTTCCAGGGTGGAATTCGAGCAATCGCAATTGCCCTTGAGCGCACTGGAAGCAGACAGTCTGCAAGCCAAGGCGGCCATGCAAGTGGCACGTGCGCATTTGCTTAATGAGTTTCCGGGGTTCAGTGGGGAGCCTTCCACAACACTGCAAGAAACAAACAATGAACTTGAGCGCCTGCCAAACATGACGCAAAGCGAACAGGAGGCCTGGAAATCCAGACTGGTTGAACAAAACCACGCGCTTGAATTGCAAAGAAAACAAACCGAACTCAGACACGCCCTGCTGAACCGCGCACAGGCAGACCGCATGGCAGACCCCACGGTGGGCATGCACCTGACGCGCGAGCGCGACAATGCTGAACAAATTGTGAGTCTGTCCCTGTCTTTACCTCTCGGTGGCGAGTTGCGGGAAAGCCGGGCCGCCATTGCACAAGCACAGTATGCGCAAAGCAGCGTACAAGAAGCGCAAGCGCAAAGGGCCGCATTTACGGAGGCCGAGCAATTGCTGATTCACTATCAAAGTCAGCGTGAAACCCGTTTACGTCTAAACGGCAATGCGCAAAAGGCGCGCAGTTTACTGCTGTCCTTAAAAAAAGCCTTTGATGTGGGTGAAATCAGCCAGACTGAATTGAACCTTGCACGCCAGCAAGCGATACAAACACAACTGGAATCCATCAAGGCGCAAACCCAGTTGGAAAAGCTGGTGGGAGAGCTCTTAATTGATGCACACCTCAGTTGGGTGGGTCCGTGAATTCCAATTTTAGGGAAACACTGAAGCCACTGTTTTTAATGGGCATGTGCGCTCTGCTGACTGTCATCGTCAACAGATACACAACGCTTGATGTTGAAATTACCAATCTGTTTTTTGATGCAAAAACACAGGTGTTTCCCCTGAAAGATGTGGCTTGGCTGACCGCTGTTTTTCACGACGGATTAAAGTTTCTGAGCAGCGTGGTTTGGCTGGTGTTGTTTTTTAAAATGCTGTTGTTTATATTTTCTGAAAAAGCATATTCCGGCACTGACCCGACCAAGAAAAAAACAGTTGTTTTTAACTACTGTTATGTTCTGGTGGCAAGTCTGCTGGCGGCAACGCTAACCACCTACCTGAAATTGAAATCCAACTACGCCTGCCCTTGGGGGCTTTCCATCTATGGATCAGCAGCACCTCATTTGCGTTTGTTTGAGCGTGTTCCCGAGGTCTTGGGGCAAAGCTTCTTGCCCGGCAAATGTTTTCCCAGCGGCCACGCCAGCGTGGGGTTCATGTGGCTTGCCTTGCTGATGTTGAAAGAGCCAGTTGGCTTCTTTAAAAGGCCTGTGCTCATTGGCTTCATAACCACCGTGTGCTTCTTTTCCGGTGGTGTTCAAATCATACGGGGCGCGCACTTCTTAAGCCATGTCATGGCCACTGGCGTGTTGTGCTGGTTTGTGGTGTGGTTTACTTACGAAGTCATGTTCAGGCTTGGCAAGCCATTCTTGAAATGAACTGAACACAGGCAGACGCATGCTTGAAAACAATGTCGTGTCCGCCTTCGAGTTGCAACAATTCATGGGGCTTGGCTGGCTGCAATGTCTGAATTGCCTGCAACAGATTTTCAATGGGTGCGAGAACATCACTCACACCATGCACAAAACCAAATGCACAACCGCGCTGATGCAGCGTTTGAATCAGCACCGCCGCGCGCGACCCCAACACCACTTCCCTCAAGCTGCCTGAATAAGACCACCAAGTGTGTTTCAGGCTGTCGCGGGCCACCGCGGGCGGAAGATCGTTCAAAAAATACGGCATCAATGGCATGAGCGCAGGGCGCAGTCTGCACATCAACCAACACACCGTGCGCGCCGCAGGTGTTTCCAAAGCCATCCATTTGTTGAATAACGAACTGGCCGCCACTTGCCGGCTGGCTTGCTGCGCCGAGTCATACACCGGCAGCGACAACAGCACCACGCTTTTTAAAGGGAAAGGTTCTTTCCATTCCACCGCCCAGTGCGCGGCCAGGATTGCGCCCATGGAATGCCCGACCAGCACAAGCTGTTGCAAACCATGGGTGGCATGCAGATTCAGCAGTGTTGTGCTGAGTGCATCAAGGTGCTGCTTGACCGTGTAGGCAACTTTCGGTTTTGGGGAATTCCCAAAACCCAAACAATCGAGCAAGACAACCCGGTGCTTGGCCGCCAATGCACGAAATGTGTCTCCCCACGCAGCACTGGAACCCGCAATGCCGTGCAGGAACACCAAGGTGAGTGCATTCGGGTCGCCGTTCAAAGGGCCCAGCACTTCGGAAAACAACAGTTCGCCAGTTGTAGCGGTACAGCGCATTGTGAATTCCTACCCGTTGTTAAAGCGTGGGCTTTGCGTTACGCGGCGTCTGGTTGAAACTTATCTCTGAACCACTGGGGCATGGGTATGACCCGGTTGCAGCCATAGTCAAAAAACACAAAACCTGATTTGGCCAGCGCCACCAGGGTTGCACTGGCGGGCCGCGTGATTTTAAAAATAATGTCGGCGCCGTAGGGGTTAAAGTCCATGGTGCCCACTTCAAACAGCAACTGGTCTCTAGCGTGGGCTTCCGCCAAATACTGGGTGGCCAAATCTGTGACAATGATGCCGTGCTTGTTCTCGTCTATGTCTTTAATGCCGTTTTGGAACAGGAAACGGGCCCTGGCCTCGGAGATCATGGAAATCATTGAGTCGTTGGCAAGGTGGTTGCCAGCATTGATATCCGTGGTTCTAACGGTCAGTTGCGTTGAGAACACAAAGTGTTGCCCGGAAAAATCGAGTTTCAGACGCGCCATGCAATCACTCCATCACACCAAGTCGGTCGCTTGATTATAAAGCCTTGGCGTCCACCAACCTTAAGCCGCTGTCTCCAGCTTGATGGAAAACCAGAATTCCGAACCCACGCCCTGCAGGCTGCGAACACCGGACTCGCCATTCATTTGTTCTGCAAGACGCCTGACAATTGACAAACCCAATCCTGAGCCCGAAGTTGCATTTTGCAAGTTCGCCTCCAATTGGCTAAACGGTTGAAACAATCGGGCCATGTCGGCGGGCTTTATACCATCGCCAGTGTCGGAGATGGTGAATGTCCATTTAGCGGGGGTTTCAGGTTCGGTTTCGCATTCAACCCTGACATTGACGCCGCCTTTTTCCGTGAACTTGATGGCATTGCCCAACAGGTTGGAAAGCATCTGACGCAAACGGGCGGAATCGCCCAATACTTCGCAATCGGCCTCAGGCGGACACTGTGCCCCCAGCTCCAAACCTTTTTGTTGCGCCGCGATCGAAAAAAGATCGACGGTTTCTGTCACCACGTGAGACAAGTTAAACGGTTTGTTGAGAACGTTAAAAGCGCCAGCTTCCATTTGCGCCGTGTCCAGCAAGTCATTGAGCAAGTTCAGCAGGTTTTTTGAAGACGCCTCAATGGCATTGAGCGACCGCTGTTTCATGGCTTCGTCTGCCTTGGGATGCCGCAGCAGTTTCATGGCTGCGCTGACACCGCTCATCGGAGTTCTGATTTCGTGCGACATCATGGCCAAAAACCGGGCCTGTGTGGTGAGCGCATTTTCTTTCTCAACCACCGCTTGCTGCAGATTCTCATTGAGCAGGCTCAAAGTAGAATTCTGTTCACGAATGTTCTCGAATGCCAATTCCGTGCTGCTCAGGTAAGCCTTGCAAAAAGAGTAAATGACAGTAAAGAAACACAACATGGCCAACACCACATGGCTTTCCGGCACAGGTTCGGTCAGGGAGACACCCATAATCGGATAGTGCATTTGCGCATAAGCCAAACCCAACACCAAAACGCCGCCGTACAAAGTGAGCATCAGCGACTTCTTGCTGCCGGAAATAAAAGTCACCAACAAGGCAAACAGACCAATAAACGGCAAAGAGGGTGAATACAGGCCAAAACCGACGTAAAGGGTCAGAAGGGAAACCCCCGCAATGCCACTGATGGTGAGCCACAAAGCACTGCTTGATACGTTGCCGCGTTTGGCCTGAACAATAGTCCAGCCCAATAAAGACTCAACGACCACATAAGAAACGCCCATGCGAAAAGACATTTCCGAACCCATAAAATAGCGAATAACATGGTTGATGAAATCAAGCGCCACAAAAAACATGATGCAGGCAGAGAACCTGACCACAGAGCGTTGATCCAGCAACAGGAAAGCTTGGCGTTTTTGATTATTCAAGGTGGGCTAGGCTATAAGTGTGAATTCTTATGATTCTTTATTTTACAATTCAGCGAATATAGCAGTCCTCAGGCCTTTCACCTATGGGTGACCCCTTCTAATCATTTTGTATTTCACCAAGGACTTTATGCAAATGACACTGCCCTGCACGGTTGAAGACTGGCGTTCACAAGGTGACTACATTGAGGTGAACGGCCACCGTATTTTTTACCTCGACTCCGGGAAAAACAGCGAACGCCCCACTGTGCTGCTGGTTCATGGTTTCCCGACTTCCTCCTGGGATTGGTGCTTCATCTGGCCTGACTTGACCTCAAAATTCAGGGTGATTGCCATGGATTTGCTGGGCTTCGGGTTTTCAGACAAACCCACAAACATCAACTACAGCATTCATTTGCAAGCAGACGTGGTGGAAGCCGTGGCACGTGCCTGCAACATCCCTGAAGCGACACTGCTGGTTCACGACTATGGTGTCAGCGTAGGGCAGGAATTGCTGGCCAGACACCAAGAGAAAAAAACCTTTGGCATTAAAGCCATCTGCTTTCTCAACGGCGGTCTTTTTCCGGAAACCCACAAGGCCAGGTTCATACAGAAACTCCTGAATTCACCCATCGGTTTTTTAATCGCACGCTTGGGCAACGAAAAAAAATTCAGAAGCAGCTTTTCAGCGGTGTTTGGTGCACGCACCCGCCCAAGTGAGGAAGAACTGAAGGCCTACTGGCGCTTGATCACAGAACAAAACGGGCAGCGGATATTTCATCGCTTGATCCGTTACATTGAGGACAGGAAACAGCACAGGACGCGTTGGGTGGCAGCCCTTCAAAACGCTGAAATACCGATCAGGCTGATCAACGGACTGGACGACCCGGTTTCAGGCGCCCACATGTTGGCACGGTACAGAGCGGTGGTTGGCGAAGGTGATATCGTTGAACTCAGCGGCATTGGTCACTACCCGCAATGTGAGAGCCCGAAAGCGGTTGCCACCGCATTCATTGCATTCGCGCAGCCTTGAAAAACACGACCCTGCCCCAATATTTCAACAACAACTACACCAACGAGAACTGACATGAGTATCAAACACCTTCTGGAACCCATTACCGTTGGCGGTACTGTGCTTAAAAACCGCATATTCATGGCACCACTGACCCGCTCGCGCGCCAGCCAGCCGGGCGACATACCTGCAGCGCTGAACCGCCTCTATTACACACAGCGGGCAGGGGCAGGTCTCATTATTACAGAGGCCACACAAATTTCCAGACAGGGGCAAGGTTACGCCTGGACACCCGGCATCTACACCGACGCGCAACAAGCGGGTTGGCAGCAAGTGGTTGATAGCGTGCACACCGCAGGCGGAAAAATTGCCTTGCAACTGTGGCATGTCGGGCGTATTTCGCACAGCCTGCACCAGGAAAACGGCGCAGCACCTGTGGCGCCATCGGCCATTGCGGCTAAAAATTCCTACAGCTTTGTTGTGCTGCCCAATGGCAAGCCCAGCAATGAACTGGCCGAACTGCCACGCGCGCTGGAAACAGCAGAGTTGCCGGGCATTGTTGCAGGCTATGCGGCGGCTGCACGCCGTGCCAAGGCCGTTGGCTTTGATTTTGTGGAAGTGCACAGTGCCAATGGTTATTTGCTGAATCAGTTTCTGGACATCAATGCCAACCAGCGCCCAGATGCCTACGGCGGCTCCATGGAAAACCGCGCCCGCCTGACGCTTGAAGTGGTGGATGCGGTGGTGGCAGAGTTGGGCAGCCAGAAGGTGGGGGTTCGCCTGTCTCCCAATGGCGTGTTCAATGACATGACGCCGGAAGCTTCCACTGAAATGGCCTTGTACCTGGCCGCTGAGTTTCAGAAGCGAGGCTTGGCGTATTTACACATTGCCGAACCCGACTGGGCAGGCGGCTTGGCACTGACACAAGATTTCCGCAAGGCGCTGCGCGCAAGCTTCAAGGGCACGTTGGTATTTTGTGGCGGTTACACCGCTGAAAAAGCAGAGGCACTGCTGTCTGACGGCATTGCAGATGCGGTGGCATTCGGACGGCCTTACATTGCCAACCCGGACTTGGCGGAGCGCTTTGCAAAAGCAGCCCCGTTAAACACACCCGATGCCAACACCTTTTACGGCGGTGCTGAAAAAGGCTACACCGACTATCCGTTCATGGCTTAAGCCTTCGCAGCAGCCCTGCCGCCTTTTAAAGGCAGGGACTGCCCGTGCCGCTGGTAACCGTTATTTGCGGCAATGCAACGGCGCCACGCACACTCACGGCATTGGGGGCCCGGGAGAAATTCGCCAGGAAAAACGGACTGTAACCGGCAAACACCATCTCCAGGCTTTCATCGGCCGCCAGTTTCACGGCAATGCCCGGCAATTCAATGAACTTGGTGCCATAACCTCTCAGGGGCGTGACCTGCTCATGCAACAAGGTCAAAGTGCTGCCTGCACCGCTTCCTTTGCGTACGGCAAGGCCAGCAAACATAATGGGGTCAGGCACAGGCACCATGGTGGCGGAAGTCATTTCAATCAAGGCCTTGGGCGCACCCACATAGCACTTGCCAGGTACACTGGTACTGATGGGCAGGCTGGTCAAGGAACCGAGTTGCTGCAATGGCGTGGTGGTTAGCCCGGCGGGCAAGCCTGGAACACCAAGATTGACCGTCACTGGGCCTTGAACGGATGACAGGCCGTCTTGTGCAGGAACTTTTACACGCCCTGCACTGGGAAGCACTGGCATCACAATGGCGGTGGGGTCGGCAGCGCCGTTTTCAAGAACTGCGGTGATGGTGGGTAGCGGGATGGGTGACTTGCCCAAATACGCAGGCAAAATAGACTCGTTAAAACCAATCATGTGCTCCACCAAAAACTGGAACATCATGTCTTTCAAGTTAATAATGCAACGGTTGGTCGCATCGTTATAAGTGCCACCACCGCAACTGCTTTTCGGAATGTTCAGCCAAATGCGCGATTCATGAAACGAATACTTGCCGCCCGGTACAGTGGGCGTGGCTTGTAGCATCAAGCCATCCAGAGAATGGCCGTACTTGGTGAACAACATTTTTGCGTTCGTGTTCGAGCGGAAATAGCATTCATAGTTTTGAACGCTTTCATTCAAGTTGAACAACACATCGCGCGCACCCTGTATAAAAAAGGCCGGCACACTTTTTTGTGTCATGAAACCATCAATAGATGTGGTTCTGCCACCGTCGCAATACGCCACAGTGCCATGTGCACCCAAGGTGGCCACGGTGGTTGCATTCACTGTTCCCGAGGTGTTGGTGTCCACCAGGCCTGAGAGAATGTAGTCCTCATAACGACCACGGTTGCTCTGAGCACCTGATGCCACCAGACCGTCGAGGTAGGCGCTTTTCGGAACACCACCAGGGTTCAGGCTGTAGCGCAGGTCATACCAAGTGCCACCCGGCAAAATGGCGTCCACGCGGTTGTCCACGCCCATGCCCATCAGTTGGTAGGCACCGCCATAACTTCTACCCACCGCCCCGATAACCGGGTCGGGAACACCGTTCTTGAGCCTGTAGGCCAAATGAGGCAAGTTTTGCTCTGCCCAGTTTAAAACCGCTTTGTAATCTTCACCCTCTTTTTTTGGATCCATGATGGCCACTTTGCCGCCTGAATCTCCATGACCACGTTGGTCATAAGAAAGCACATACCAACCCTGTCTTGAAAAAACGGGCACCAAGGGCGTGGTTGAACCCGCGGTACCCGTTTGGGCAACCGTGGGAGCCTGGTTGTAGGCCATCACCATCACGTCCTGATTTTCTTCAGAAGTTTGCGTGTTTTCATCGAAATTCAGGGATTTGACCCGACTCCCGCCAAAACCGTGGGAGTGCAGCAACAAGGGGATGGCAACACCTTTGGCCACTCTGGGCACAAACACGGTGGCCACGATGTTGGTGCCGTCAGGCGTGTCGATGTTCACATCAAATTGGTAGGCTGTGCTGACCAAAGCGGCCGTGCTGTCTTTGGTGAACATGGCACCGGTACCTGAAGCACTGCTGGGCGATGTACTGCTGTTGGTAACATTACCGCCAGAGCCAGAGCCACTGACCGTCGTGGTGGTTGCTGCGGCAGGGCCTGATGACTCGCCTCCACACCCCGCCAACGCAAGCAACACAGCTGATGTTAAAGAAAAACGGCTCACCCACGCGCTGCTCAGATTTTTATTCGACTGACTCACCTTAAACCACCCACACCTCACACCACAATCATGTGACCTTACTCGGTAAAAAATGGAACAAATGTATCAATATGTAGCTTTATGACAATGATTTGCAAAATGCGAGAGTAAGGCGCGAGCAACTTCTTCCGGCCTTTCGGCCTGCAGGAAATGACCGCAATCCGGCAGATGCGCCACTGTCAATCCACCCGAAAACGCTGATTCCTGCAACAGGGCCTTGTGAAATTCCATGCCCATGCAGCCATCGTTCAGACCCGCCATGGCCAAGGTGGGTACTTTCAAAGGTGTCATAAGACATTGCAACGCCAACCGTGTGTCCGGCTGGTTCAAGGTAAACAGCGAGCGGTAATAACGGGTGGCTGCCCATGCGTTCAAGGGGTCAGAGAACACCTGCCGGGCGGGCTCGAACTGCTCTTCCGTGAAAGCCCAGTCTGGCGACCAGCGCCTCCACAGGTCGCGCAGATACTGAGCGTTGTTCCTGCAAATCAGGGCGGGCGCCCATTCAGACTGCATCAAGGCCATGTAGGACGACAAACGCAATTGCTGCGGCAGGGTTTTAACTGCAGGCCACAGGCGGCTTGGGCCGGGCACAGGCGGTATGGCCAACAGGCTGACGGTACTCAGGGCGGAATCGTCCAGAGCGGCCCAGGTCATGGCGAGTGCGGCACCCCAGTCGTGCCCCACCAAATGCAGGGGCGGTGAACCGAGCAATTCATGCCATGCCTGCAAATCGCCAGCCGCACTGAGCAAACCATAGGTTTGCGAGCGGTCCACCGACTCGGCTGTGTAACCGCGCAACCAAGGCAGCAGCACTTGGTAACCCGCCGCCAACAGCGGAGGCAAAACGCCAGACCAGCCATGCGGGGTGTCCGGGAAGCCATGCACCAGCATTACCAAGGGTGCATCAGCGGGTCCGTGCAATTGGGCTGACAGCTCAAGACCGTCGCGCTGCAGGCGCAATTCCCGGGGTTTTGAAGACTTGGGCATAAAAACACTCGCGTCAAATTAACGGGGTTCATATTAGCAAGTGGAAGACGTCAAGAGAACAGTAGATTGAAGGCCACGGGTTGTTTCCAGTATGGTCGCCAGATTCAGGCCGAACCGGCTTCTGCTGTCGGTTTTCAAATAGCTGCGCAGAGACGTCAGCCTGTAGTTTTCAGGGGTGGACAATGCATGCGCCTGGGTTTTGGTAATCAGCGCCAAAGCGGATTTGTGCGCTGGCTTGCCATTTTCAGACTGAGAAAACAGAATTCTCAGCGACTCCAGTTGATTTAGCCAAAGCCGCGCGTCGGGTTTTAGCTCGTGGCGTCGCGCGTAGGTCAAGCGCGTACCTGACGGCAGGACAGTTGGGGGTGTCAGCGGTTTTAACAATGGATTGTCGGTTTGACTTTCCTGCAACAGCGCCTGTGCACGCTCAAAGTCTGAGTGATTCGCATATTCCACTTCAAAAAAAGATTTGTTTGAAAAGGCTGCACCCTGCTTGAATACCTCACGGCGCACCTGAACGCCCGCACCGCCCACGTCTATGGAAAGCCCTGCCAGCGTACCCGGACTGACAGCAAGGCTGTTGGCACCGCCCAAACCTTCCTTGGAACCGAAACGGATCTGCGCTGTAATGCCCACCTCACCCCCCGTCCGCTTGCGCAGCTTTTCGGCGCAAAGCTGCCCGCCCAGACTGTTGGACCGCTCTGAGCGAGACCATTCACGCTCAGCGTACAACGAGGTGTGGCCAAGGGCACGAATGTGCGAGACGCCGACACCGACCCCGAACTCCAGCTCAATGGCGCTGCTGTGACGATGTTCCACGGCATTGCCCAAACGACCCACCGACACCTCCGGAAAGCGCTGCAGTATTTCCTTGAGCAGGGGCATTGAGCCGGCGGGGCGCTGCGCCAGCAAAAGGCTCATCAAGGCTTGTGCCCTCTGCCTGACAAATGCATCGCCCTGCGGATAGCGCGGAATGCGCAGGCACACACCATCAAGCCGACCGCTTTCCTGTTTGGAGGGGGTCAAGTTCAGCATCACACCGGCCGAGAGCAAAGGGATGTCAGGCCCCAACCCCAGAGAAGCGCCCAATTCACGGCCATTGGCCTTGCGGGTGCAAAAGGTAATTTCCAGACTGTTGGGGCTCATGTTCAGATCAAAAATCGCCTGGCGGGTCTGCGTCAGCTTTAAAACCAGACGAAAGCGGAGCAACAACCCGGAGAGCAACTGGCCCACAATCAGAGACAAAGCACCGGTGTTGAATCCGAAACTATGCCCATGAGCCAAGCGAAGCCGGCTTGAACTTTCCAAACCCTGAACCACCTGATGCAATTTTTTTTCCAGACTTCCGCTGAGTTTTTCAGCGGTTTTACCCTCCAATGGCAAACCGGTTTTTAATTTGCTGAAAGGCGACTTGTGCCAGAAAGACAAAAGACGACTTGAGCCCGCGGGGGTTTGGGCCCTTTTTGCCCAGCAACCCACTTTTTCCAGCCGTTTGTTGATCAGATCAAAATCTGAATTTTTTGCATTTGAAAACAAGCCGTTTCTAACCGCATTTGCCGCCCAACCTTCCTGATCGCCCAGCAGGTCTTTAAGGGCAGATTGCAAAACCACGGAAGAGGGGTTGCTGCACTCCAATATCGCTGGAAACAAAAGCGATGGCGGCTGCATATTGCGACGCAAAAACCCGCCGCTCTTTAAAATGTTCGCCAAAGCCTCCAGCTTTTGGCGGGCTTGGGCGGTGACGGCGAACGCTGAACCACCGAGCTCAACCTGCCAGGCAGACAAAGACTCCAGCCCCGTGGGGGTGAGCGCAAGCAACCAGACCACATGCCAGGCCAGTGCATCGGTTTTGCCTGGGTTGGCCTGCTGCAGAGACTGGCTCAGGTGGTTCAAGTTCAGGGTTTTCAGGGTGTTCTGAACAGCAAGCGCCGTTTCCCCGCAATCGCCACAAGCGCATTGCAATGCGCGCATCAGCGTAATTTGCTCGGAGGGAACACCCACAGAAAAAGCAGGCCAAGTGCCGGGGAGACCCACTTGCGACTTGAAGTCGGCCAGAGACACCAACGGCCCCCCGGATGAGGACGGTTGAGAGGTGCTTGATGCAACAGCGGGTTTTCTTTTTTCAAGCGCGGGGGAAAAACTCAAATGGTTTGAACTGAGTTTTCGCAAACCTGAAGAAAAGGTTTCCAGGCCGAATAACCAGGTTTTCAGATTGTTCAAATCCCGACTAAACCGGGATTTTAAAAGCGGTTTTGGCAAATAAATGAAACTCGTTTTTAAAAACAAAACTCACCTGCTTGATACTTGTTGCCGTCTTGGTATGAGTTTTTATAAAAGTAATCGAGTTCCTAATTCACTTCATTAAATTTTTATGACAACACTATTAACAACTTGAAAAGGTCTGCTTTTATTGGAATTAAGCCCTGGAACCAGAAGCCAATGCAGCCAAAGTTTTGAACAATTCATTTAAATCCACGGGCTTACGCATAAAGTCGTCCATACCGACATCCATGCAGCGCTTTCTGTCGTCGTCAAACACATTGGCTGTCAGCGCGACAATGGGCAAATGCCCAGCGGAAGGATTTTCCGCCTCATGGGCCCGTATTTTTTGCGTACATTCATAACCATCCATGACGGGCATGCGGCAATCCATCAGCACAGCATCCACTTTCACACACTTTTCATACAACAAATCAAGCGCCTCTTGGCCATGCATGGCATGGTGAACCGTGTAACCCTCGAGTTCAAGCATGTCTTGAACCAATTGGGCATTGGTGATGTTGTCTTCCACCAATAAAATGCTGTGGTCTGCCGGATTAAAAGTTTTGGTCGTCATGTTCGTACTTACGTTATTTGTTCTGTTTTCAATCACGGTGTATTCAAAGTCATCAAGTTCATCGTCGTCGGAACCGTCGTCCCACGGGTCGCGCTGATCTCGCTTGAGGTTAATGACGAACCAGAAGGTGGACCCTTCATTTGGAACACTGGAAACTCCCGCCTGGCCATTCATCAAGGACGCCAGTTGCCGCACCAACGAAAGACCCAAGCCGGTGCCATCAACACCCTGTGCCCTTTCGTCCTGCGAACGGTTAAAAGGTTCAAACAAAGTGATCTGGCTTTCTTTGGAAATACCCACGCCTGAGTCGGTCACACTGAATTTTAAGCTGACTTTGTCATCGTTGGCGGTCAAAACTTCCACCTGAACCTGAATAAATCCGCTGGGCGTGTATTTTATGGCGTTACCAATCAAATTGCTCAGCATTTGGCGTATGCGGGCCGAATCGCCCAACAAGTAGCCCGGGTCATCGCCCACCCATGCACCATACAGGCTGAGATTTTCACCTTCTGCAGCCGGTTTAAACAACTCCACCATTTCTTTTAACAAAGCGCTGGGCTCAAAGCGCTTTTCCACCAGATCAATCAGACCGGCCTCCAATTTGGAGGACTCCAAAATGTCATCGAGCAGGTTCATCAGCAATCGACTGGAATACAAAATGGCAGTCACCACCGATTGCCGCTTCTCTTCTCCCAAACGTTTGTCTTCCAGCAATTGGGCACTGAGAAAAACGCCGTTCATGGGAGTCCGGATTTCATGGGACATCAAGGCCAAAAACCGGTTTTTTGCTTCGCTGGCTTTTTCTGCCTGATCACGCGTGATGCTCAGTTCCAACTCGCGCTTCCTGCGCTCGGAGTCGTCGCGAATCACTGCAACACCACCAACAATCACGTCATTGTCGTCTTTGACGGGCGCGCAAAACAAATCCAACCACCACTGCCTGCCGTCGCTTGAATTGGTGTGGCGGCCTTCGAAGTGACCCTGCTGCCCAGTCAATGCCTCATGGAACATGCGCAAAATGGAGGGCGGAACAATGCCTGTCAAATCAAGATCGGTGGCCTCGTTTTTTTTTAAACCCAGCAACTCCAGCAGCAAGGTGTTGTTGTAGGTCACTTTCAACTCGGCATCAAACCTGATCAAACCCACCGGCGTGTGTTTCAGCAACAAGCGGTAACGGTCTTCGCTGGCGAGCAATTGTGAAGCCGTTTTTTCCTGCTGCGCCGCCACCTCGCGCAATCTATCGCCAGTACGTTCCAGGGAATTGATGCTGGTTTCAAACAACTCTGAAAACCTGACGCTCTGGTAGCCCAACACCCCCATCACCAGAGACAAGGCCAAAAAGGCAAAAAAGCCTTTTGCGTAGGGGCCATAGGCATATTTCAAGTTCAGGGAAAACAGCTCCAGGAAGTAACAGCCCAACATCAGCAGCACGCTGAACAACACCAGTTTCAACATCACATGGGGCTTTAAAATAGCGCCCGCCGCGGTCAGCATGCCGGCCTGCATTAACCAGAAAATGAATGAATCGTTAAAACTGAACACCAGCGAAGTCAAAAACAGGGCGACACTGGAAGTCATCACCAAATGAACCATGGCCGCTTCAAGCCGGTCGCGACGGTACAAGGAGTAAGCGTAGAGCGTCCAGAAAAATGCAACCGCCAACGGGATGAGGGCGGGCAAATCAGCGGCGCGCTGAAGATCGCTTACGCGCAGAGCCAGAAACAACCCAACGCCAGCCAAGAGCATGAAGACCACAAAACGGACGGTGGCGCGGTTAAAGTTTGTTTTGTACTCTAGGTGCTTTTGCATGCTAGGGCAACTTTCTGAATTGGCTGGGAGAACAACCCGCCCAACGCCTGAAAGCGCGCGTGAAGGCGGCAGGTTCTGCAAACCCCAGTGCATTGGAGATTTGCTGCAGCGGTAACTTGCCCTCACTAATAAGATTTTTAGCCATTTGGAAGCGGGCTTCATCCAGCAGCGTCTGGAAATGCGTTCCGGCTTCTTGCAGGCGGCGCTTCAAGCTGCGCTCAGACACACACAAGCAGCCTGAAACCGCTTTCAAATCAGGAAAGCCTTGCCGGCCTGGGCGCAGCAAGGCCTTGACCTGACTCACCACATTTTCCGCATTCAAGCGTTCCCTGCGGGTCTGTTCAAAATCAATGCCTTCCAGCGCCCGGTGCAGCACGGCTTCATCCGCCATGAACAGCGGCAAGTCCAGATAAGGCCTTGGAAAGCGCAACTGTATGGCGGACTGGTCAAACTGCCACTCGCACAACTGAGATTGGTAATCCGTGAAGTACTTCGGTTCGGGCCAGTCCACGCTGACTTGCCAGTCGCTGAGGTTTCTCGCGGTTAAAAACAAGGAGAAGCGATAAAACACCACCAAAAAAGACTCAAAGAAAGTTTGCCTTGTGGCGGAGAGGTCGTAGCGTTCCTTAAACGTCAGAGTTACCCAACGCGGCGTCATCTCTATGGTTCTATCAACATCCTGCAGCAACATGTTGCGGTATTTGTACAACACCGTCATGGCTTCGCCTAAAGTTGCACAGGACATGGTTGCATGCCCGAGCATGCCAAAGTCCTGAGGCCGGAAATTCATGCCGAACGCCATGCCGACATCGGGCCGTCCGGTGTGACGGGTAATTCTTTGCGCCACCCGGCCCATTTGCCGGGAGGACACCCGCCCCTCGGGTCGCTCAAGTTGGGAACGGGTCAAACCCACACCGTTGGTCAGGTCAGAAGACTCGGCTCCCCAGCGTTGCCCCAACTGCAGCAACTGGCGCATGTAAACCGACGCGATGCTGGGCAAATCCTTCAAGGCCGGACTGCCAACCGACTTGCTCATCGCCACTGCCTTCTCTGCCAAGCCTTCACTCCAGATTCAATGAACATTCGCCGTCGGCGGGTGTGATCTGGCACCGCACTCGTTTCATCAAAGACAGCATACGTTTATCGTAAATGCCTTTATCACGCATGCTGATGCGCGCTTCACGCATCACAACCGTGTATTCCTGCCTTTCCTTTTCCGGAATTTCCATCCAGACGTTGGCAGGAATTTCCTTTTCCATGTTTTTAACAATGCCAAGGGCCTTGTCCAACTGGGTCAAGGAAAACGTGCGGGCCTTTTGCCCGGCGTCTTCTGGAAAGTAGTCGCGGTTCATGACGATCTGGTAGGTCACCATCGCAATTGGAACCCTCGCCACCCCTCCTTTGGTACCAATGCCGCGAAACAGCTCCAAAGGCCTGTAAGCCGCAGCAGGCGCAGCAATGATATCCACTGTGCCATTGTTGAATTTTTGCCCGAAATTGCTGATGTCTGAGGCCACAGGTTGCGCTCCCACCTGCTGAATCAGCTCTGCCTGCGCCTTGTCATAATCCAGCGCTGCAATTCTTTTGCCCGCCGCCTTTGAAAGCGTATTGATGGCCCGGTCGTTTACAAAAATATAGGCTGCCCCCACAGGAAACACCGCCGCAATTTCATATTTGCCATTGACCATGTACTTGGCAAGCTTGGGGTCTGCCAGGGTGGTGATGAGTTTCCCCAACGCCTCATAACTGGGCACGCCACCAATTGAATCGATGCTGCCGGCGAAACCATTGAACTGACGGGTGCGCAAACCGGTGGCCACCAAACCCTGACAATTATTGACCTTGAAGTCTTCAGCGGCCACCCGCTCATCTGTGTAGGCTTTGATGGTGAAGGAATAACCCTGTTTAACCGCCTCCAACTGGAAATCTTTGGCCAGACTGTAAACAGGACCCTGCGTACCGAGAATATCAAAGACGCAGACAATGGGAACAGCCTTGCCTGCTGCTGGCGCTTGGGCATGGGCAGAAACAGGGTACGCAAGCGCTGCAGCCACAGAAATTGCAGCGTTCAGTAAAGATGAAAAAGAATGGGTTTTCAACACACTAAGTCTCCTGATGTCTTTTTTTATTTACCGGATCATGCGTCTTAACGCATCAATTGTAAAATCCGATGGTGAAAACTTCTTGTTGAACTCAACAGGCTTTTCTTCGTTCTGAAAGCCTGTGAACAAGGTTTTTCTGACTTGAAAGTCGTGCTGCACTTCGCCGGCTGAAAACATGCCCGGCGCCGTGTAGGCCTGAAACAGCAACATCATGCGGGTTCGCCACAATTCCCCGCGCGTGTCGTAGGCATCCACCAGCGCAATCGACCAACTGTCTTCATCGATGTAGTACACCCGCTTGGAATACACGTGTCTGGCCTGCGGCTTTAACTGCGCCTCCAACACCCAGACACGGTGAACCTCATGGCGCAACAAGTTCGGGTCGGGTAACAGCCCTTTGTAAAGCTGACCGTACTTCAACTGCCTCTGCGTCATTTTGTAGTTGTTGTAGGGAATCAATAACTCCTGCTTGCCCAGCAATTTCCAGTCAAACCGCTCCGGTGAACCGTTGAAGCCTGCAACGTCGTCCACGGTTCTCAAAGCGTCTGAATTGCCCGCGGGCGCATCAAATGCCAACTCAGGCAGACGCACCACCCTGCGCTGTCCGGAATTGATGGTCCAACTGCGGCGCGGTGCGTCCTGATGGTCCGTAGATTCATTCACAAGCAAAGCATCGCCCGCCATGCTGGAGGGTTTGATAATTTCACCGATTAAAAACACCCAGTCGCTGGGGTTGGGTTTGCTGGCAAAGTGCGGCGCCCAGGCAATTTTTTCTGCAGACACAACCGGCTTGGGCGTCACCCCGTCTGCCAGCACAAAACTGGCCGAAGCCGACTCAACCGAATCTGCCGGCCGCCTCATCAACACGTTCCAGATCGCTTCAAGACCGTTTTTGGGCGTCGGAAACGGAACACTGGACTGCACATGGCCTGCAAGCGCCCGGCCTTCTTTCACCAAGCGGATGTTGGCGGCCTCGGCGGCAATCGGCTTGTAATACTGTTCGGAAAAAGCTGCGCTTCGCCGCGTCGGATAAACCGCAACCCGGTGCTCGGGAAATCTTTTGAACAAGGCCAGCTGGCCCGGCGTCAGCAACTTGGCATGCTGTGCAAGATTTGCATGGGTAATGGTGAACAATACCTGGTCTGCCTCGAAAGGGTCTTTAAAGCCCGCTGATTTCTCAAACCCGGGGGGCGCTTCCTTCAAACCCCCACTCCATGGCGGAATTCCTTGCGCGGGGCTGCCCTCAATGTCTGCACCCACCGGGCTGAGCTGCGCAAAGCTGCAACCACCGTAAACAGCAAGCAATACCCCGAACAGGGTTTGATGTAGGACCATGCAATGCCCTCAAAATAGCTGGGTTTTAAAATAAGTAACAATGAAGCAACACAACAATGGCTGCGTCAACACGTTGTTAGGGTTGAATTGTTCGTTTACGTAAATAATCGTGAAAAATAATTCATCTCTTCCATTGAGATCAATGTTGCCAATGCCACAATACGGTTAAGGTGAGGACAAATATTGACAGCAAATCTGCAAAATGGCCGCAGCAGGATATAAAGGTTGGTTAAATGAAGCGAATTAACTTCAAATTTTCACTAATGACACTCGCATTGTGGTCTGCCAGCCAAGCGATGGCTGCAACGCCTGCAAAAGAGCTGGGTGAAAATCTGGTCGGCGAGGTCTGTGAATTGAAGTCCCGCGATGACCTGACCCCCGAACAGGGTTTGCCCCCGGATGCGCGCATCTTTTGCGGAGAGAAACAGGCGGGCAACCTGGTCTACTCAAAATTCCTGTCCTCCAGCAACAAAGACATTAATCAACTCAAACTGCAATTGCTGGCGCAATACAAAAGCGGCCGTGCAGCCAACTTGGTCAATTCCCGCATGAAATGTGGCGAGCCGGGCTGGTTGATGTCCGCAGCAGACACCCCCATCGCCATGTTTCCCTGCCAATTAAAATCCGGCGGCTGGCAGCACATGGTAGTGGTGTATGCCAACAAGGAAATACTGGAAGTCTCAGATGGTGCACCGACCATGGCCACCAGCCTGTTGCGCATGACAGGGCTCAAAGAAGAAGACGTACTCAAGGCCACCACACCGGAACGCCTGCAAACCCTGTGGGGCAAACCGGTTATTCTGGCTTCAGCCAGCGATCTGGCGCAGTTCAAGCAGTTGGTAAACGACGGCAGAAATGCCAACAACCTGAGCAAGTTTCCACAAGCAGAAGAATCTTTCCGCAAGGCGCTGGAGTTGCAAACGAAGTTTTTGGGCCCCAACAACACTGCCATCGCAGACACCCTCCTGGACTTGGCGCTCAACGTCAGCAACCAAGGCAAAACCGATGAAGCGCAGGCCCTGTTTCGCCGGGCAGAACCCATTGTTCAAAAATCTCCATTTGAAGCCGACCGCGCCAGGTTTGCTTTTTACCAAGGACTGGAAGCCGCCAACCGTGGCGACACGGAAAACGGTTTGAAGTTTGCGCGGGAAGCCACTGGTGCTTGGCGCAAACTTGCCACAGGCGACTCCGTTCAAGGCCTGCTCAGTGGCGGTGCGTCTTCCGGCAATACCGCTGAAAAAGGCGAATTGATACTGGCGTTGAATTTCGAGGCGCAAATGTCGCTGCGCAATGAAGATTTGGTGTCTGCCAATGCGCTGGCCAGTGAGGCCTTGTTGCTACTGACGCAAACTGAAGGGCTGCCGAAGTGGTGGCGCGCCGATGTGATGCTGACGCTGGGAGAGGTCAGCATTGCGCAAGGGCGTCTGTCTGCAGCAGAAACCTACTTCAATTCAGCGCTGGTAACGCGCCAGCGAATTTTTGGTGATGGTGCCTCCACGTTACCGGTGCTGACGGCACTGGGCAAGGCTTATCAGGCAGAAAGCATGAACACCTCGGCCATCATTACTTACCGTGACGCTTTCAAACTTGCAAAATCGCTGAACTTGCCTGGCGAGGTGTTTTCCAAGGAACAACTGGTGCCATTTGGTGCTGCAATCTCTGATTATGCAGACACACTGAAAGATGAAACATCCAGACAAGGCCTGTATGCAGAGGCCTTTGATGCATTCCAGATGGCGCGTTCAGGGGTGGTGGATAAAACCATTGCAAAAGCGCAGGCCCGTATGGCCAACAACGACCCCGCCATCAGCGACATCATCGAGCGCCTGCAAAACTTGCAGCGCAAGCGCGATGGCGCAAAAGCCGAGCTGGCACTGGAACAGGCGCTACCGGATGAAGAACGCAGCGGAGAAGTGGAAGCCCGATTGCAACTGGACATCCGGACCGGTGACCAGAACATCCGCAAGCTGCAGCAGGAACTCAATGTGAAGTTTCCCGCTTACAGCCAGTTGGCCAACCCGAAACCGCTGCAGTTAATTGAAATTCGCAAGCGCCTTGGCGACAAGGAAGCCTTGGTGTCTTTCATCATCGGAAGAAAACAGTCTTTTATTCAAGTAACGCGGCGTGGCGGCAATTATGTGGCCCGCGTCAAGGAGAGCGAAACCTCCCTGAACGACACCGTGAAGGCCTTGAGGCGTGCCCTTGAAATTCAGGGCGGCGCCATCAATGAATTCGATCTGGCCCGTTCGCACGAACTCTACCAGTCCTTGTTTTCAAGTGTTGAGCGCTACCTCAAGGATGTGGACCACCTGATTGTTGCCTCCGCAGGTCCGCTGGCCAGCCTGCCCTTTGGCCTGTTGGTGACCAAGCCGCCGAAAAACGGCGATTATTCAGAAGCGCATTGGCTGACCCAGCAATTTGCCATTTCACACGTACCCTCCATGCAAGCGTTTTATACCTTGCGGGGCAATGTGCCGAACCGTTTGCCACCCTATCCGCTGCTGGCGTTCGGAGACCCTGTTTTGCAAGGCCAGACCGATAAAAAAGGGGAAACCGGTGCACTTGAAAAAGCAGCAACCGGCTGCCGCCCGGATGGCCCTTTCAGCGGTGATGTTCTCAGGGCCTTGGCACCCCTGCCTGAAACCACAGGGGAAATCAAAACCGTTTCGCAAATTTTGGGGCAGAACAAATCTTCGGTATTTCTGCGCGAACAAGCCAGTGAAGACAACCTGCGCAAACAAAACTTAAGCGACTACCGCATTCTCTACTTCGCCACCCACGGCCTGTTGCCAGGCGAATTGCGTTGCCAGGCCGAGCCCGGTTTGGTGCTTACACCGCCAAACGGTCAAAGCAGCGACAAGGCCTCCGATGGCTTGCTGGAGGCCAGCGAAATTGCCGGCATGAAACTCAACGCCGACATGGTGGTGCTCTCGGCTTGCAACACCGCAGGTGGTGGTGGCAAGTTTGGCGGAGAAGCCTTGTCAGGTCTGGCAGAATCATTCTTTTTTGCAGGCGCCAGAAGTCTGGTGGTCAGCCATTGGCAAGTGCCCTCAGCGGCCACCGCCGCTTTGCTTTCAGGCATGTTCACCAAACTGGGCCCTGAATTGAAAGGCGGTTCAAGCGCTGCGCTCAGAACATCACAAATGAACCTGATTACCCAGAAAAAATCCGCTCACCCGTTTTTCTGGGCTGCCTTTGTTGTTGTGGGTGATGGTATGGCCGCCTCAAGCTCAGCTTTGTTGTCTGCGCAATCGGGGCAGGAGACCAAAAAATGAAGACACACACCACCCGGCGAGCCGGCCTGACTAGCAGTTGCCTGATTGGCAGTTGCCTGCTTGCAGGCTTGCTGTTGCAAGCCAACAGCGTTGATGCCGCCAAGTTAATGGTGCTTGAAGCACGCGGCGCCGGCCTGAAAACAGGCATGAGCATCGACAGCGAAGCACCCATCACGCTCAAAGAGGGCGAACGCGTCACCGTCATTGGCCCGGATGGCAAAAGTACGGTCATCAAAGGCCCCTTCACCGGCGAGCCCATTCCGAAAGCAGGCGTGGCCAGCGACCCGAAAGTGGCCTTGGCCGCCCTGGTTGCAACACGCGACGCCCGCACCAGCTCTGTCGGTGTGATCCGCGCCGGTACCGATGCCGTAAAAATTCCGGAACCCTGGCTGGTGGACGTTACACGCGCCGGGCCCCGTTGCCTGCAAGAAGGCGAACTACCGGTTTGGTGGCGCCCGGACACCGCGCAAGCGCAAAGCTTCACCGTGTTTCCCATCGACCGCTCTTGGCGTGCAGACTTCAACTGGGAAGTGGGTCAGGACCGCCAGACCGTACCGCCATTGTCGAAATTTGAAGGTGCCAATGTTTTTGTG
>JBEIKS010000002.1:0-32688 GCA_040379625.1 Burkholderiaceae bacterium | reverse complement strand
GTAGTCCATTAGACTGACCACACCAGACACTGGAGCCACCTTGGATACAAAATAAGGAAACTTTGCGATGATTTTGCCTGAGGGTGCTTCCAACCGATCAGCCATTTTCAACAAAAGCGCCGAGAAGGCCGGAATGTCTATGGCGCCTTCGAGTTCTTCAAGCAGCGCAATGAAGCGCGACATGTGCGTACCTTTTTGGTCTGCCGGCAGGAATACTGTCATTTCAAATTCGGCAACCGTTGCAGTTTCAACGCCATCGTGGCGACGAATCACCAACGGATATTTGACGGACCTGACGCCCACACCCTGAATTGGCATCTGCCGGGTGTCTAACGTTCTCTGCACATCCGGAATGGCAGCGTCTGCCAGTGAAGCGGATGCATTTGGATCTCTACTGTTCATTCTAAACTTTCAAGCTGAGGCTGCTTTGCCACCAATCCGGTGAACCGAGCCAGGTTGGCCGCTGTCTGTGTCAGACAACAAAGCCCCGAAACGCTGCGTGATGCTCTGGGAAATGCCTTTGGCATCCAACCCGTGCAGCGACATTAATAAAGCGGGGTCTCCATGATCAATGAATTCATCTGGCAACCCCAAAGTAAGCACTGGAATGTTGATGTCTCTGGACTGCAAGAACTCCAAGACGGCTGCACCTGCTCCGCCCATCAGACAGGCATCTTCCAAGGTAACCAAGGCCTGATGTGTTCTGGCCATCTGGAGAATCAACTCTTCATCCAGCGGTTTTACAAACCGCATGTCCGCCAGGCTGAGATCAAGATCTTCACATACAGACCCCACCACACCCACTAAAGTTCCGAATCCTAACACTGCTACTGCTGAGCCCACCCGTTTGGATTCACGCAGCACCACGCCCTTGCCCAAAGGCAAGGGTTCAAGGCTGGTGCCTGCGTCCACACCAAAACCGGACCCTCTCGGGTAACGAACGCTGGCAGGCCCTTTGTAGTGGTAGGCCGTGTTGAGCAATGCCCTGCACTCTGGTTCATTGGACGGCGTTGCAATCACCATGTTCGGAATGCAACGTAAAAATGCAATGTCGTAGTTGCCCGCATGGGTGGCACCGTCCGCCCCAACCAAACCGGCACGGTCGATTGCAAACGTGACATCAAGATTCTGCAAAGCCACATCATGTATGAGTTGATCGTAGGCACGCTGCAGGAAGGTCGAATAAATTGCAACCACCGGTTTCATGCCTTCACAGGCAATGCCTGCAGCAAAAGTGACCGCATGCTGCTCTGCGATACCCACATCGAAGTAACGCTTTGGGAATTGCCGCTCAAAGGCCACCAGACCGGAACCCTCACGCATGGCGGGTGTAATGCCCATCAAGCGCTGATCAGAACGGGCCATGTCGCAAATCCACTGACCAAAAATTTGCGTGTAACTGGGTTTGGCCGCCTTGGCTCCGGCAGTCAAACCAACGGAAGGGTCAAACTTACCGGGACCGTGATAGGCGACGGGGTCTTGCTCGGCCAAAAAGTAACCCGCCCCTTTTTTGGTGATGACGTGCAAAAACACGCATCCCTTCATGGTTCTGAGATTTTGCAGCGTGGGCAGCAAAGCATCAAGATCGTGCCCATCAATGGGGCCGTAGTAATTAAAACCGAACTCCTCAAACAGCGTGGCTGGCGTCACCATGCCCTTGACATGCTCTTCAAGGCGGTGGGCCAGTTCATACAAGGGTGGCACACCGCCGAGCAAATCTTTGCCCATCTGTTTGGCGCTGTTCATCAAGCGACCCGACATCAAGCGGGCCAGGTACTTGTTGAGCGCACCGACTGGCGGAGAAATCGACATATCGTTGTCATTGAGAATGACCAGCAGATCAACATCCGGGGTGACACCGGCATTGTTCAATGCTTCAAACGCCATACCCGCTGTCATTGCACCGTCGCCGATCACGGCAATGTGCTTGCGGTTGATGCCCAACTGACGGGACGCCACCGCCATTCCCAGCGCAGCAGAAATACTGGTGCTGGAATGGGCTGTACCAAAGGCATCGTATTCCGATTCAACGCGACGGGGAAAGCCGGAAATGCCCTCATATTGACGAAGGCTGGGCATGCGATCCCTGCGGCCCGTCAAAATTTTATGAGGGTAAGTTTGATGACCAACATCCCAGACAATCCGGTCGTCGGGCGTATTGAACACGTAATGCAATGCCAAGGTCAGTTCAACAGTTCCAAGATTCGACGACAAATGACCGCCAGTCTTGGAGACGCTTTGCAAAACGAATTCGCGCAACTCTTTGGCCAGCGCAGGCAACTGCAAACGGCTCAGACGACGCAAATCGGCACTGCTGTTAATTTGATCCAATAATTTGTTCATGAGCGACGCTTTAACACCTGATCAATGATTCCCTGCAATACCCAGGCCGAATGCCCCAGAGGCAACAACGACACTTGCGCCGTTTCACCCAATTCTTTGGCCAGTCGTTTGGCTGACTCAAGACCCAACAGACTCACCATGGTGGGCTTGTTGGCCAGCGCATCTTTGCCAGCGGTTTTACCCAGCACGGCAGTGTCGGTTTCCACATCCAAAATATCATCCACCACCTGAAAAGCCAAACCCAGTGCAGCCGCGTAAGCAGTCAAGGCCTGCAATTGTTCTGACGTCGCAGCCGCTGAAGACAAGCCGCCCAGCAACACACTGGCTTTAAAAAGCGCGCCGGTTTTACAGGCGTGCATTTGCTTTAGCGACTCCAGCGTCATGGATTTATTAACGTTGAGCAAGTCCAGCGCCTGACCCCCAGCCATGCCTTGGGAGCCGGCCGCTTCAGCCAACACCTGCATTTGCCTGAAACGAATTGACTCGCTTGAATCAGACTGCCCCAACCATTCGAACGCCAGCGCCTGCAATGCATCACCGGCCAGAAGCGCCAACGCCTCGCCATAGACTTTGTGGCAGGTTGGCTTGCCACGACGCAAGTCGTCGTCGTCCATGCAGGGCAGATCGTCATGAATCAAGGAATAGGCGTGCATGGCCTCAATGGCACAGGCGGCAGGCAGCGCAGCCTCTTCGGATGCGACCAGACAAAGCGCACTGTCCAGCACCAGCAGACAACGCATCCGCTTTCCACCACCGGCGCAGGCATAAACCATGGCGTCGTGCAGCACCGGACTGACAGGCCTGACATGTTGGAAACGCCGTTCAACAGCCAGCTCCAACAGAGACTTTCTGGATTCAATCCAATGACTTAGTTGATCCTGAGACCCGGACATTGCGTGCAGCTTCTTTCAGATAAGTAAAAGCCCTCCATTTTACCCCAGCCCCGGACCAAACCCGAAGCGACTTTCTGGTGTAGGTACACCATTTGAACAAGAAAAATAGGTTTTTATGTATTTACCCGGGTTTGCCCCACCGAAACCCGCGGGGTACAATCCCGTTTCTCGTTTGCGATCAACCATTTGTCAATTGGCCGCCATGACAAATCTGAGCAAGCGAAGGGCGTCTTTATTGCCGCCCTGACAACCCGTCTACAACCCCTGATGGCGCCTGAGACTACGGGAGGAACCCAGGAATCATGTCGAATCTGAGCGAACAGTCCAAGCTCAAGCCCGCATCTGCCCAATTACCGGTTCATGCGTACTTTGATGAAGCCCTTCTCCTGCAGGAACAGGCCCTGCTTTTCAAGCCTGGCCCCAACTATGTGGGGCACGACCTCTGGGTACCCGAAAAGGGTCAATACCATTCTATTCCTTGGGAAGGCCACGGCCGGGTCCTGGTTCGCAACGAAAAAGGCGTGGAATTGCTGTCCAACGTCTGCAAACACCGCCAAGCCATTATGCTGAAAGGCGCAGGCCGCGCAGAAAACATCGTCTGCCCTCTACACCGATGGACATACGAACTCAACGGCAAACTCATGGGTGCGCCGCACTTTCCAGAAGTGAAATGCTCGAATCTGGAAAAATTCCCGCTACAAAACTGGCGCGGGCTGAATTTTTCAAGCCCACAAAATATCGCAAAAACGCTGGCCGGTACACCCTATGCTGAACTCATCGACTTTTCCGGTTACGTATTGGACAAAGTGGTGACGCATGAATGCAACTACAACTGGAAAACCTTTATTGAGGTTTATCTGGAGGATTATCACGTCGACCCATTTCACCCCGGGCTGGGGCAATTCGTAGACTGCGCAAACCTGCAATGGCATGTTGGCGAGCAATGGAGCGCCCAATCTGTAGGCATCAAGGCCGGACTGCGCAGAGCAGGCACCCCCACCTACGGAAAATGGCACGATGCCGTCACCCGCTTCACTGGCGGAAAAACACCCGAATACGGCGCCATCTGGTTCTGTTTCTATCCCAATGTAATGGTCGAGTGGTACCCGCATGTGTTGGTTGTTTCAACGCTGCACCCCAATGGCCCCAAGCGCACCACCAACGTGGTTGAATTTTATTACCCGGAAGAAATCGCGCTGTTTGAACGTGAATTTGTAGAGGCTGAACAAGCCGCCTACCATGAAACCGCCATTGAAGACGATGAAATCGCAGAGCGTATGGATGAAGGTCGCTGGGCGTTACACCAAAGAGGCACCAGTGAAGTGGGGCCTTACCAATCGCCCATGGAAGATGGCATGCTGCATTTCCATGAATGGTTCAGAAGACAAATGGGCAATACAATATAGACATAAAAATACATAAATTGCTTAACCCTCGATTTTGTCCATCTTTTGTCTAATTTTTTACTATATCAAGCCTAGACATCTCTGGTTGTTTGCACGTTTTAAGAATACAATTACCATTAATGGGTAGTAGTTGTCTTAAAACAATAAAACATTTCGAACTAGAGGTGCTACATGAGCATCGACTCAAAACAGATTCTGGCCGCGGGATCCCCGCTGTATAAAATCGTCAAATCACAATTGCTGGAATCCATCCAGCGAGGCGAGTGGCGCCCAGGCGAAGCAATACCCGCTGAAAAGCGACTGTCCGAACGCTACAACATTTCGATCGGCACGCTGAGAAAAGCGGTTGATGAGCTGACAGAAGAAAAAATCCTTGTGCGACACCAAGGGCGCGGTACGTTTGTCGCACATCAGGAAGCGCGCGACTTCACGTTTGCATTCAAGCGTCTGATTCCCGCCACCAACGACTCAGACCTGTCACTCACGCAGGAAAGCCACGATGTTGCGGTGAAGACGCTGTTGAAAGCGGCAGCTCACAAAGAAGAGGCTGATGACCTGAATTTGAGCCCGGGCGCAGCGGTGTACCGCATCAGACTGCAGCACTTGTTGGAAAATACGCCTGTTGCCTTGGAACAGATCACCGTGCCGGCCGACCGCTTTCCGAATCTGGATGAACATCTTGTCAAGCGTTACCGCGGCAATTTGTACCAACTCTACCAAGACACCTACGCCACAACGGTTTTGAAAGTGCGCGATCTGGTGGGTTCACAGTTGGTTGATGAGGGTATTACCCATTTTCTGGACTGCGCACACAACCAGCCCATGGTGCATGTGAAACGCGTTGCCTGGTCTTATCACGACGACCCGGTTGAAAGCAGGCACTCTTGGATTGATCCGCGCAAAGCGAAGTTTGTAATCACCTCCACCGACTGAGCTAATCCCGAACTTTCAGCTCGGGGCGGGCAGGCTACAATACGGCCATGCAAGGACTATGGATGTTACTTGCCTCCTTGATGTTTGCCGCCATGGGCGCGCTCATCAAGCTGGCCTCTCCCGCTCAAAGCTTGAGTCAAATTGTGCTGTTTCGTGGCATGCCCAGTCTCGCCCTGCTCGGACTCTGGATTTTCCTGAGCAAAAAAACCCTGTTCAACAGTAACGCCCTGCTGCATTTGCGCCGAAACGGTTTTGGCATGATTGCGATGTGGAGCGGGTTTTACGCGCTGCAACACCTGCCCTTGGCCACAGCCACCACGCTCAACTACACCTCTCCCCTGTTCATTGCCGTTATTCTGGTTTGCTTTATGGGCCGGACAACGCAACGCGCAGAGTGGCTGGCCATTGCACTGGGCTTCACAGGCGTTCTGCTGGTGCTGCGCCCCACCCTGAACAGCGAACAAATTACTTACGCACTGGTCGGTCTGCTGGCGGGACTGACCTCTGCAGGCGCCTACCTGCAAATAAAATTTCTGGGCGCCCAAGGCGAACCCGAATGGCGAACCGTGTTTTTCTTCTCTCTGGCCTCCACCTTGACCGGTGCACTGGCATGCCTGCTTCAAGGGCTGGAAGTATTGCCGCAAAGCACCAGCGCGCTGGCGCTGCTGCTGGGCATCGGCCTGACAGGTGCGGCCGGACAACTGGCAATGACGAGAGCCTTCAGCCGTGGTTCCACTTGGCTTTCTGCCTCGTTACAATATGCAACTGTGCTGTTTTCTGTTCTTTTGGGTGAGACGATTTGGCAGGAAAGAATTGATCCATTAGCATTTTCCGGCATCTGTCTTATTATCTTGTGTGGCACGCTGTCTTCATGGGTCACTGCCAAAAAAAAGGCGGAACCTGAAGCGCATTAAAACAAGCAAAAGCGCAATAGCTTCATTGTGCGAACAACATCATTGACTCGGAAATAAACATGGGCACCTCTCTACCGGCAAATTATCCGCTGATTTCAGCACAGGAATTAAAAACAGCCATGGCCGAGCAAGGCGAACAGGGGCCCGAGATAAAAGTGCTGGATTGCAGATTTGAATTGGCTGATCTGGGCAAAGGCCCAAGGGAATTCGCCGAAGGGCACATTCCAGGCGCAAGTTATGTTCACATCGATCACGACATGTGTGGCGAAAAAACCGGAACCAACGGTCGGCATCCCCTACCCCCCTTCTTTGAGTTTGTTCAAAAAACCCAGTGCTGGGGTTTGTCAAAAGAGCAAATCATCATTGCCATGGATGCACAAAACACCATGGTCTCCGGCAGGCTGTGGTGGATGCTACGTTGGGCGGGCTATGGAAACGTAAAAGTGTTGGATGGTGGATGGCAGGCCTGGCTTGCAGCAGGCGGCCCCGTCGAAAGCTCCGCACCCAGTGAAACAGAAGCCGCATGCTTTGCCGAGCCAGTCGATCTTTCCGACTTCAAACCTTCCATGGCCACTGTTGAGGTAGACAGCATTGTTGAAAACATCGCAACCGGTGAATTTCAAATTATTGATGGCCGCGATGAAGACCGTTTTCTGGGTCGGGCAGACAACCTCGACCCGGTTTTGGGTCACATTCCCGGCGCAGACAACCGCTGCTTCCTTCAAAATCAAACCGAAGATGGAAAGTTCAAATCGCCAGAGGTTTTGAAAGCGGAATTCGAAACCCTGCTCCAGGGGCGAAAGCCGGAAGAAATTGTGCACTCCTGCGGCTCGGGTGTCACGGCTTGCAACAACCTGCTGGCCATGGAAATTGCGGGCTTGAGTGGCTCGAAATTGTATCCGGGTTCTTGGAGCGAATACTGCTCAGACCCCAGCCGCCCCGTGGAGGTGGTGGTGGTGTAATTCCCCCGCTATCAGGGAAATCAGAAAAACGCCTGCGCCTATCAACACGACCTGTGAAACCGCTTCCCTAAGCTTTAAACGGCGCTGCATTTGCGGAATCAGGTCTGCAACGGCGATATACAGAAAACTGGACGCTGCCAACACCAGCGCGTAGGGCAAAACCTCGGGCTGGTCTTTAAGCCATGTCACACCCAAAACCGCCCCAAGCATGGAAGCCAGACCTGTAAGGCACAAATAGCCCAACGCTCTCACACGGCTCACACCTGCATTGAGCAACACTAAAAAATCGCCTAAATGTTGGGGAATGGCATGCATCAGTATGGAAAATGCCGTCAGCCAGCCCACCCGGGTGTCCACCAAAAAAGCGGTGGCAATCAACAGACCATCGCCGAAGTTGTGAATTGACTCGCCTACTAAAATAACAATACCGCCTTGCCCTGCGTGTTCAGCGTCATAACCATGCGCGTGGTCGTGCCCGTCGTGCTCATGGTGGTGGCTGTGTCGCAGCAAAGACAACTTTTCAAGAACGAAAAACCCCAGCAAACCGCCCAGCAACCACGCAAACAAACTGTGGTGCTGACCTTTTTGGGTGTCAAACGCCTCGGGCAGCAAATGCAGCAAGGCAGCGGACAACAAAACACCGGTGGAAATACTGACCAAGGGGTCAATCCACTGATTCAGACGCTTCTGACTGAGCAGGGACAACGCCGCAAGACTGCAGTAAACCCCTGCTGCAGAGGCCAGCATCACCATTAAGATCAAAGAATTCAATGCGCTTCATCCCAGTTTGAGCCCACACCAATGCTGATTTCCAAGGGCACCCGCAGATCAGCCACTTTTGTCATGGACTGTGTCAGCAGCGCCTTGACGGCTTCAAGCTCGGCCGTTGGAACCTCAAGCACCACTTCGTCATGCACCTGCATTACCATGCGCGCTTTCAGGCCAGCATCAGGCAAGCCCTTGTGAATTGCAATCATTGCTTTTTTTATCAGGTCGGCGGCTGTGCCTTGCATCGGTGCATTAATGGCAGCCCGCTCAGCGGCGGCTCGCCTTGGCCCATTGCCGCTGTTGATTTCAGGCAACCACAAGCGGCGACCGAACACGGTTTCAACAAAACCCTGTGCCTTCGCTTGGGTGCGCGTCTGCTCCATGTACTTTGCAACGCCGGGATAACGGGTGAAGTAGCGGTCGATGTACATTTTTGCAGCTTCGCGCTCAATGCCCAGATTGCCCGCCAAGCCAAAAGCGCTCATGCCATAAATCAAACCAAAATTGATGACTTTGGCGGTTCTGCGCTGGTCACTGCTGACTTCACTTCGGGGCACACCGAAAATTTCGCTGGCGGTGGCGCGGTGAACATCCTCACCCTCGGCAAAGGCCTGACACAAAGCCTGATCTCCAGAAATATGCGCCATGATGCGCAACTCGATCTGAGAATAGTCGGCCGAGACAATCAGGTGCTCTGGCGGAGCGACAAAGGCTTCGCGAACCCGCCGCCCTTCTGGCGTGCGGATAGGAATGTTTTGCAGATTCGGATCGTTGCTGGCCAAGCGACCGGTGACGGCCACCGCCTGCGCATAGTTGGTGTGAACCCGCCCGGTTTCCGCATTGACCCTCCGGGGACGTTTGTCTGTGTACGTACTTTTCAATTTGGCCAGACTGCGGTGCTCCAGCAGGCATTTTGGCAATGGATAGTCTTCAGCCAATTTCGACAACACCTCTTCATCTGTTGAAGGGGTACCACTTGGCGTTTTTTTAACCACCGGCAATTTCAGCTTTTCAAACAACAGTTCGCCGATCTGTTTTGGCGAGTTCAAATTAAAAGACTGCCCGGCCAGACCGAAGGCCTCCTGCTCGATTTCCAGCAAGCGCTTGCCTAAAAAGTGACTTTGCGCCTGCAACTTTTCCACATCAATCAAAACCCCCCGGCGCTCAATGTCGAACAAAACAGCAGACACAGGCACTTCAATGTCGCGGTACACAGACAACAATTGCGGCGAGGTTTGCAAATGGGGAAACAAGGTCTGGTGCAAACGCAAGGTGACTTCTGCATCTTCTGCGGAATAACGGCAGGCAGTGGCGATGGGCACATCTGCAAAACCAACCTGCGCAGCGCCTTTTCCGGCCACCTCTTCATAGCTGATGGCTTTGTGATTCACCCAGCGCAAGGCCAAGGCATCCATGTTGTGGGGACGGTGTGCTTCCAGCACGTAACTTTCCAACATGGTGTCTTCGCACAAGCCGGCAACGTGAATGCCGTGGTTGGCCATGACGTGCAAATCATACTTGGCGTTTTGGGCAACTTTTCTGCAAGCCGCATTTTCAAACCAGGGCTTTAGCGAGGCAAGCACCTCGCTCAATGGCAATTGCACTTCGGCATCCAGGCCACAGTGGGCCAGCGGTATGTAGTAACCGCGACCCGCATTGACAGCAAAGGCCAGACCGACGATTTTTGCGGTCATGGGGTCCAGACTGGAGGTTTCAGTGTCAAAACAGACCAAATCAGCCGATTTCAAAAGTGCCTGCAATTCAGAAAATGACTCAGGGGTGTTCACCAGAACGCAGTCAAGGTCTGCTGCCGTGGTGGGCGCGCTCTCAAACAAGGAATTGGGTTGTTTAGTGGTTGTTTCTTTATCTGACGCCACGGAAGTGCCGACAGAGGCGCCCGATGGAGAATCTGCGGGAGGGTCAGAAAACAAGTCGCCTTGCCCGACAGCAGGATGGGCCGAAGTGGTGACTTTGGCCGTGTTTCCACCCGGGCCGTTGTCTGCACCACCGAGGGCTTGAAACCACGACTTGAACTCAAAGCGCCGGTAGAGTTCCTTCAAAGCCTGCTTGTCAGGTCCACGACTCGCCAAAACCTCAAAAGAAGGAACTTCGCCCGTTAAATCCACGTCGCATTTCACCGTGACCAAGGCACGGGCCTTGGGCAACCAGTCCAGCGCTTGTCTGAGGTTTTCACCCACAACGCCTGAAATTTTATCGGCGTGGGCAATAACACCGTCAAGGCTGCCATACTGATTGATCCACTTTGCAGCGGTTTTAGGCCCCACCTTTTCAACGCCCGGCACATTGTCGACCACATCACCCGTAAGGGTGAGGTAATCAACAATGCGTTCAGGCGGCACGCCAAACTTTTCCACCACGCCGGAAGGGTCCAGAACCGTGTTTGACATCGTATTGACCAGGCTGACCTTTTCATTGACCAATTGGGCAAGGTCTTTGTCGCCAGTGGAAATGACGATGCGGTCATAGCCATTGCCCACGGCCTGGGCCGCCAAGGTGCCAATCACATCGTCTGCTTCAACGCCACTGACCATGAGAATGGGCCACCCCAAGGCTGAAATAACCTCATGGATGGCGGGAATCTGGGCGGCGAGGTCTTCGGGCATGGAAGAACGGGTGGCTTTGTAATCGGGGTACCAGTCGTCGCGGAAGGTTTTTCCCGGTGCATCAAAAATACAAGCGATGCAGTCTTCGACGGCTTCACCCGTCTGATAAGTTGACCGAAGGCTGTTGAGCATGTTTACCATGCCATATATGGCGCCCGTGGGTTCGCCGGCCCGATTCCGTAAATCAGGCATGGCATGAAATGCGCGGTACAAATAACTAGATCCGTCTACCAGGAGCAATCGTTTTATCATGGTCCAATCCAAAAACATTCCCACACTCCGGGCCCTGCCTTCGCAGGAACGCTCCACCTCCGTCAAGGCCCGTGAGTCATGGCACATCCTGGGGATTATGTCAGAGTTCATTGAGGCGGCAGACCGGTTGTCTGAAATACGTCCGTCGGTTTCAATTTTCGGCAGCGCCAGAACCCCCGAAGACCACCCCTACTACAAGCTAACCCAATCAACCGCACGCCTGCTCTCAGACGCCGGCTTTGCAGTCATCAGT
Source organism: Burkholderiaceae bacterium (assembly GCA_040379625.1). Lineage (GTDB taxonomy): Bacteria > Pseudomonadota > Gammaproteobacteria > Burkholderiales > Burkholderiaceae_B > SXZD01. The sequence goes on along the minus strand of JBEIKS010000002.1, from coordinate 21,340 downwards.
GGTGGTGGACCGGGCATCATGGAAGCCGCCAACAAGGGGGCCTTTGAGGGAAAATCGCCAAGCGTCGGCCTGAACATCGAATTGCCTTTTGAACAAAGTGGCAACCCCTACCAAAACATCTCGTTGAAATTCAGACACTTTTTTGCCAGAAAGGTCGCTTTCGCAAAATATGCGACCGCCTACATTGTAATGCCTGGCGGCTTTGGAACTTTAGATGAAATGTTCGAGGCGCTGACACTGATACAGACGGGAAAAGGTCGAAAAATTCCAATTATCTTGATGGGTGGCGATTTTTGGACGGGTTTGCTGGATTGGATCAAAGGTACGTTGTTGGCGCAAGGCATGATCAGTGCGAGTGATATCGACCTAATGACTGCAGTCGACTCACCCGAAGAGGCCATGGAAGCCATATTCAACTTTTATGAGCGCCGTGCGTTCGCACCCTCCCCGGAAGAAAGAGACAGATTGCTGGATCTTTAACGATTTTCTGCAGGCGCTGCCCAACTCCGCCTTGAGACATCACAAAGGCGGGGCATGAGTTGAGTTAAAATAGAACATCAGAGGAAGCCAAATGCGCCAAACCACAAAACTTGCATGTCTATTTTCGCTGCTGACCGCGATGATTCCACTCTCGGTTACAGCAGAGCCCACGCGTGCCGAAGTACCGCGCCCGCCTGAAATGAGCAGCAAACCCTACAACGACGAACTCGAACCCACCGTCACCATTAAAACAGAGGGTGACAGGGAAGTTGAGGAATACCGGGTTCGCGGTCGTTTGTTCGCATTGCGCGTAAAAGTAAAAGGCGCTCCGCCCTACTGGCTCATTGACATGGACGGATCGGGAAGAATGCTGCCGGGTCAAGGCATAGGGCCCACCATTTCCGTGCCCAAATGGGTCATAACGGAGTTTTAATCCATGGCCGTCTTCACTCCCGTTTCACCCACAGAGCTGATGCCGTGGCTGGCAGCCCGCCAGGTTGGCGATTTGCTGGAAGTCAAAGGCATCGCCTCAGGCATTGAAAACACCAACTACTTTGTGAACACCACGCAAGGCCAGTTCGTGCTCACCATTTTCGAGAAACTGACGGAAAAGGAACTGCCCTATTATTTGGGCTTGATGCAGCACCTCGCCCAACAAGGCTTGCCCGTGCCTGCTCCGTTTCCGCTGTCTGATGGCCGCCTGTTTTCCAGCCTGATGGGAAAACCGGCCGCTTTGGTCAATAGACTGGCAGGGGCGTCTGTTTTTGAACCCAATGAAGAGCAAACCCGTGACATCGGCGAATTTTGTGCACGCGCGCACCATGCAGCCAAGAACTTCGCATTGAAATACCCTAACCCACGCGGTTTGTCGTGGTGGGAAAGTACACAGGCGGCAGTGCAGCCCTTCATTCCTGCAGAATTGCGGCAACTGATGGACGAGGAAATCGCCATTCAAAAGCATTTCGCCACAACGCCGCTTTACCAGTCGCTGCCCAAAGGCGCTGTTCATGCTGACCTGTTCCGTGACAACGCCTTGTTCACCGAAACCGCTCTGGGCGGCGTCATTGATTTCTATTTTGCAGGCGACGACACGTGGCTGTTCGATTTGGCTGTTTGCATCAATGACTGGTGCATAGACCACAACAGTGGCGCCATCAAGCCGGACTTGGCAAACGCCATGCTGCAAGGCTATGCCTGCCACCAAGCCTTCACCGATGAAGACATGGAGGCCTGGCCCTTGATGCTCAGAGCGGCAGCCTTGCGTTTCTGGATGTCTCGCCTGTTTGATTTCTATTTGCCCCGCCCGGCAGAAATGCTGACTCCAAAAGACCCATCCCACTTTGAGCGCATTCTCAAATTGCGCCGTGCGGGCGATATTGCCCAACTCCCCAAAAAGCAGAGGTAACTGATTCAATGGGAACTCAAGCCCAAACCGTGGCAACAAAAGAAGGTTGGCGCTGGCTGACATTTGGTTTCACCCTGTTTAAAAAAAATCCTGCGGGCATGCTCTCGCTCACTGTCAGTTATTTTGGCGTGGTGTTGTTTTTATCTCTGATCATTCCGTTTGCAGGTTCGGTGCTGGCGGCCATGCTCAGCCCCGGTCTAAATGCCGGCATGATGACAGCATGCCGGATGGTGGCGCGTGGGCTACCCATTACCCCCAGCATACTGTTCAGCGCATTTCTTGAGGAAAACAAACGCTTCCTCAAGCCTTTCTTGCGCATGGGCTCGCTCTATGCCTTGCTGGTTTTGTTGGTCAGTTTGCTGGCATCTTCCTTTGGCAGCATAGACATGGACCTCGTGATGCAGGATGGCAAGCCAGACCCTGCCGAAATGATGTCGCAAATGGTGAACGTGTTGGCTGTCATGGCGATTGCGTATTTACCCGTCATGATGCTGTTCTGGTATGCCCCCGCTCTGCTGTTGTGGCATGAAATGCCTGTGGGCAAGGCGCTGTTTTTCAGTTTTCTGGCGGTGTGGCGAAACCGCTCAGCCTTTCTGTTTTATGCCCTCGGCTGGTTTTTGTGGCTAATGACCTGTGTTTCGTTTTTCACGCTGATTGCGCTGTTGTTGCCACTGCCCGGTTTTTTAGCGGGCGCGCTGAACTTCATGATGGTGGTGGGTATTTTTTCAATAACCCTGTGCACCTTTTATCCGTCTTACCTCAGCGTCTTTGAACCAAAAGAGCTGGGCTTCGACGGTACCAGAGTCTGAAGACTCAGGGCGACCGAAGCCCTGAGTTTTTGCAAGCGCTCAAGCCGCCTGCAGTTTAGCCAAAGCCACCACCAGCCACTTCATGCCTTCGCGTCCGAAATTGATTTGCACGCGAAGGTCATCACCCTGCCCCTCATAGCTCACCACAACACCAGAACCAAACCGCGGATGCGCAACCGACTGCCCTATTTTATAAGGCCAGGATGCACGGTTTTGATTGACGGCAGCACTGGCTTTGGCCTGAGACCAAGCAGCAGAGCGGTTGTCCCACGCCTGATTCACCACGGAGGGCTTGGGCGGCGCCAACCAACGCACGGAGTCTTCAGGCAATTCAGACAAGAAGCGGGAACGCAGGCAATAACGGGTTTGTCCGTTCAACATACGCTGTTGCGCAAAACTGAGGTAGAGGCGTTCCCGTGCACGCGTCATGGCCACATACATCAAGCGCCGCTCTTCTTCCACACCTTCCACACTCGAACCGTCCCCCCCCAGCATGGTGGAACCGATGCTGTTTTCATGGGGGAACAAGCCCTCTTCCAAGCCAGTCACAAAAACCGCTTTGAATTCAAGACCCTTGGAGGCATGTACAGTCATCAGTTGAACGGCATCCTGGCCTTGTTGAGCTTGGTTGTCGCCTGCTTCCAAAGAAGCGTGAGATAAAAACCCGGCCAGTGGCGTTTGAATCTGCGCCTGGGTTTCTTCGCCGGACACTTCAGTGGCCGCGGCTTCAATGCCATAACCCTCAGCATTTACAAAGGCAGCGGCCGCATTGACCAACTCTTTCAAGTTTTCAATGCGCTCTTCACCTTCCCGCTCGTTTTGGTAATGGTCGAGCAAGCCGGACTCCTGATTCACTTTTGCAGTGATTTCAGGCAAAGACAAACCGCGCGATTCAAAACGCATTCTTTCGATCAATTGCACAAAGGCCGCCAGAGAGGTGCCGCCCTTGCCGGTTACATGACCGACGCTGCGGTACAAAGACTGGCCATGACGGCGAGATGCATCCTGCAACATTTCAAGTGTTCGCGCACCGATGCCGCGGGTCGGGAAATTGACCACCCGCATAAAAGAGGTGTCGTCGTCAGCGTTTTCCAACAAGCGGAGATAGGACAGTGCATGCTTGACCTCGGCACGTTCAAAGAACCGCAAACCACCATAAACCCGGTAAGGAACACCGGCGGCAAACAAGGCTTGCTCTATAACCCGCGACTGCGCGTTGGAACGGTAAAGAATGGCAACGTCTGCATTGGCATAACCTTCTGAGGTCAGCGACTTCACTTCCTCCAGCAACCACTGAGCCTCAGCCAGATCGGTGTTGGACTCGGCCACGCGAAGTTGTTCGCCGTGCCCTGTCTGCGTCCACAGGTTTTTGCCCAGACGGGCCCTGTTGTGAGAAATCAGGTGATTGGCGGCATTCAGGACATGACCCACAGAGCGGTAATTCTGTTCCAGCTTGATGCGGTGCTGAACCCGGTAATCGCGTTCGAATTCAGCCATATTGGCCACGCGTGCGCCTCTGAAAGCGTAAATGGACTGGTCATCGTCACCGACGGCAAACATGCAACCCTGCGGACCTGCCAGGCGTTTGAGCCAAGCGTACTGCAAAGGGTTGGTGTCCTGAAATTCATCAACAAGAACGTAGCGGAAGCGTTCGCAGTAATGATTTGCAATGGCCGGATGGCGTTGCAGCAATTCGAAACAGCGCAGCAGCAGTTCAGGGAAATCGACCACACCCTCACGGTCACACTGCGCCTGATACAAGTCATAGAACTCGATCATTTTGCGGGTGTGGGGATCTTTGCCATCCAGCCCTGAAGGTCTCAATCCCTGTTCTTTGGCAGAATTGATGAAATGCTGGGTTTGCTTGGGTGGAAATTTATCGTCGTCGGCGGAAATATTTTTATAGAGTCGCTTGATGGCAGACAGTTGGTCTGAGGTGTCGAGAATCTGAAAAGTCTGCGGCAGGTTCGCATCACGGAAATGGGCGCGCAACATGCGGTTGCACAAACCGTGGAAAGTACCGACCCACATGCCCCGCGTATTGATGGGCAACAGGGTTTCCAGGCGGTGCATCATTTCCTTGGCGGCTTTGTTGGTGAAGGTGACCGCGAGAATGCCGGAGGGTCCAACCTGCCCAGTTTGTATCAACCATGCAATTCGCGTGGTCAGCACCTTGGTTTTACCGCTGCCTGCGCCGGCAAGAATAAGGGCGCTTTCGCGCGGCAACGTAACGGCAGCCAACTGCTCCGGGTTCAGAAAATCGAGAAGAGACACAGGCACCCCACAAAAAAGAGTCTTGATTTTACTCCTTCTGTGAAAAACCACAGGAAAACCCGCTTTTTCAGCGTGTTAAGCGGATGGTGACAGTCAGGCCGTCAAGCCTTGCCCCCCCCGTACGGCTATAATCTATCCTTTAGCCACGGGCCCAACGCAATTGCGTTGCCCCAAGCCAGTCAAAATCAAAATGCAAGAAAAATACAACGCCGCCGAACTTGAGCGTCAGGCTCAAACCCACTGGACCCACATCGACGCCTACCGCGCCGTTGAACACGCAAAAAACAGTGCCGGACAGGAAAAGCCAAAATACTACTGTGTGTCCATGCTGCCCTACCCCTCAGGAAAACTGCACATGGGGCACGTGCGCAACTACACCATCAACGATGTCATGGTGCGCCAACTGCGCATGCAGGGTTACAACACCCTGATGCCCATGGGGTGGGATGCCTTCGGCATGCCAGCGGAAAACGCAGCCATGTCCAATGGCAAGCCGCCTGCGGCCTGGACCTACGACAACATCGCCTACATGAAAAAGCAGATGCAATCGATGGGGCTGGCAATTGACTGGAGCCGTGAAATCGCCACCTGCAAGCCCGACTACTACAAGTGGAATCAGTGGCTGTTTTTGCGCATGCTGGAAAAAGGAATTGTCTACAAAAAAACCGGTACGGTGAACTGGGACCCAATCGACCAGACCGTGTTGGCCAACGAACAGGTCATTGACGGTCGCGGCTGGCGTTCAGGCGCCTTGGTGGAAAAGCGCGAAATTCCGATGTACTACATGCGCATCACCGGTTATGCCGATGCCCTGCTTCAAGACCTCGATCCGCTGCAATGGCCCGAACGGGTCAAGGTGATGCAGGAAAACTGGATTGGAAAATCCGTTGGCCTGCGGTTCGCTTTCACCCACACGCTGAAAAACGCTCAAGGCGAACTCATCAACGAAGGTCGTCTGCATGTTTTTACAACACGGGCGGACACCATCATGGGCGTCAGTTTTTGCGCCGTGGCGCCGGAACATCCGCTGGCACAACTGTCTGCAGCAAGCAACCCGGCGCTCGCTGAGTTCATTGAAGAATGCAAGCGCGGCGGTGTCGCGGAAGCCGACATGGCCACCATGGAAAAAAAGGGCATGCCCACAGGCTTGAAAGTGGTGCATCCGCTCAATGGCCGGGAAGTTGAAGTCTGGGTGGGCAACTATGTGCTCATGACCTACGGCGATGGCGCCGTCATGGGGGTTCCTGCACACGACGAACGCGATTTCGCGTTTGCGAAAAAATACGCGTTGCCCATAGAACAGGTCATCGACACCGGCAAACCGTTTTCAGACGACGCCTGGCAAAGTCACTACGCCGACCACGGCGTTTGCATCAATTCAGGCGCACTCAATGGTTTGAGCTACGGCGCCGCCATTGATGCAATTGCCGAAACACTGAGCAAGCAAGCACTGGGCGAGAAAAAAATCCAGTACCGTTTGCGCGACTGGGGTATTTCACGCCAACGTTATTGGGGAACCCCCATTCCCATTATTCACTGCGACAGTTGCGGCGACGTGCCGGTGCCTGACGACCAATTGCCCGTGGTGTTGCCCGAACATCTGGTTCCCGATGGCAGTGGCAATCCGCTGGCAAAAGACGAAGCGTTTTTATCCTGCAAATGCCCGAAATGCGGCAAACCTGCCCGCCGTGAAACAGACACCATGGACACCTTCGTGGACTCCTCCTGGTATTTCAGTCGCTACGCCTGCCCTGATGCCAACAGTATGGTGGATGAGCGCGCCGCCTACTGGATGCCGATGGATCAGTACATCGGAGGCATCGAGCACGCCATTTTGCACCTGCTGTATTCACGCTTCTGGACAAAAGTGATGAAAGAGCTCGGCTTGGTCAGCTTCAACGAGCCTGCAAAACGCCTGCTCACACAAGGCATGGTTTTAAACGATACGTTTTACCGTGAAGAAGCCTCCGGCAAGAAAATATGGTTCAACCCGCTGGATGTCACTGTTCAGAGCGATGAAAAGGGTCGTCCGGTCGGAGCGAAGTGTAATAAAGACGGCGCAGACGTGGTTTGGGGTGGCATTGAAAAAATGTCGAAATCCAAAAACAATGGGGTGGACCCTCAGCAACTCATCGACCAGTATGGTGCAGACACAGCCCGTTTGTTCGTCATGTTTGCAGCACCACCGGAACAGTCTCTGGAATGGAGCAGTGCCGGAGTTGAGGGTGCCCACCGTTTCCTGCGCCGCCTGCACACCTATGCAACCGCACAGACCGCAGACATGTTACAAGCCGGGGCCGTTGGAAACACCGACCTGCCGGACAACGCCAAAGCCGTGCGTCGCGAAATCCATCTGGTGCTGCAACAGGCAAATTTCGACTATGAACGTGCGCAATACAACACGGTGGTCTCGGCCGGCATGAAAATGCTCAACGCCCTGGAAAGTGCCAAGTTGGGCAGTGCATCTGGCGAGGCTGCGGTCAAGAAAGAAGGTCTGAGCATTTTGCTGCGTGTTCTCTACCCGGTTGTTCCACATTTGACATGGACACTCTGGAATGAACTGGGTTATGCAAAAACCTCGGGCGACCTGTTGGACGCTGCATGGCCCCAACCTGAAGCCGCTGCCCTTGAACAAACAGAACTGGAATTGGTGGTGCAGGTCAATGGCAAGTTGCGCGCCAGTATCCGGGTACCTAAAGACGCTGACAAGGCATTTACGGAAGCCACCGCCCTGGCCAATGAAAATGTGCAAAAGTTCATTCCTGAAACCGGGGTGAAAAAAGTCATTGTCGTGGCGGGCAAACTGGTCAATATCGTTGTTTAATATGGCCTACAGGATTTCCTGCTCAATTCAGTGCACAAAAAAACCAAGGAGTCTCGCTTGATTCACTGTCGCTCTCTGTTGCTTGTGCTGCTCATCGGCGGCTCGCTTTTGCTCAGCGCTTGCGGCTTTCATTTGCGTGGCGACACACAATTGAAGGTTGCATCCATTTATCTGAACGCACCAAAAAATTCAGCAATTACTTTGGAAGCCAACCGGCTGTTGCGGGCCAACGGGGTGAAAACCACGGAAAACGAAAAAGATGCCGAGCTGATCCTCGACCTTCTCAATGAAGGTCAAGAGCAGTCAATTCTAACGTTCACCTCCGCCGGTGTTGCCCGTGAAATCGAGTTGCGCTACCGGCTCACACTCCGCGTCAGAGGCCCGTCAGGCGATGTGTTGATCGAAAGCAAGCAACTGAACTTTCGCCGCGAACTGCTCACCAGCGAAGGGTTTGCCCTGCCCCGTGAAGCAGAACAACTGGCGCTCTACAAAGACATGAAATCAGACGCTGTGCAGCAAATTGTGCGTCAGCTCGAATTTATTAAAATGCCTCCAAAAAAAGTGGCTGAGCCCCAGTGAAGATTGAAGCTCACCAGCTTGAGCAACACCTTGCCCGTTCGCTACAGGGCAAGGGCCTCGCCCCTTGCTATTTAGTGATGAGCGATGAACCCTTGCTCAGCCTTGAGGCCTCGGACGCCATACGCAAAGCCGCCACGCAGGCGGGTTGTACCACGCGGGAGGTGCTTTCCATTGAAAAAGGCCTGGACTCAGGACGCTTGCTGGGCTGCTTTTCTTCCGGTTCGCTGTTTGGTGACAGAACTTTCGTCGAGTTGCGAATTCCAACCGGCAAACCACAAAAAGAACATATTGCGGCGCTTTTGCAAATTACCCAATGGATGAAAGCCGGGCAATGCGACGCCATTGCCTTGGTCACCTTGCCAAAACTGGCCAGCAAAGCCATGGAGGCCGACTGGTTTTCAGCGCTGAGCAATGCAGGGGTGTTTATCAACTGCCCCACCGTAGACGCCAGAAACCTGCCAAAGTGGATAGAAGACCGTCTGGCAGCCAAAGGTTTGAAAACTGAAAAGAACTGCCACGTTTGGCTTGCCGAGCACCTTGAAGGCAACCTGATGGCCGCCAAGCAAGAAATCGACAAACTCGCGCTTTTGTGTGCGGGTCAGGTCATCACGCTGGAGTTGTTGCAAGCCAGTGTGGCCAACGTTGCCCGTTACAATGTATTTGATTTGGGCGTTGAGTTGCTGGCGGGTAAAACCGACCACCTGCTGCGCATGCTTGACGGTCTTGAGGCCGAAGGGGAAGCGCCCACGCTGGTTTTGTGGGCACTGGGCGAAGAAGTGAAAACCTTGGTGGGCATCAAGCGATTGGCTGAAAATGGCATGGCTTTGAACGCTGCAGTCAAACAATTCAGGGTTTGGGGCGCCAAGGCCGATGTCATTGGCAAGGCGCTGAACCGCCACACCCTCAAACAACTTGAAGAACTGGTCAGGCAAACCGCACATGCAGACAAAGTCGCCAAAGGACTTGTCCGGGAAGATGCCTGGCATGTATTAAAATGCTTGGCTTTAGGCATTGCCGGATTGCCCGCCCCACCCGTTTTGGAAACACCATGAGCAACCTCAAAGACTACTTCAACACCCTCGGAAAAGCAGCCAGAAACGCTTCCCGTGTCATGGCAAAGGCCAGCACCGCGGCAAAAAACCAGGCCTTGCTCAACATTGCGCAAGCTATCCGTGAAAACGCTGCACAACTGACAGCCGCCAATGAAATCGACATGGCGCGGGCCCGTGCCAACCAGCTTGAACCCGCCCTGCTTGACCGCCTGAGCCTGTCTGCGAAAGCGATTGAAACCATGGCGCAAGGGCTGGAGCAAATCGCACAGTTGCCAGACCCGATCGGCGAAATCTCCAACATGCGCATTCGCCCCAGCGGCATACAGATCGGGCAGATGCGGGTGCCGTTGGGCGTCATTGGCATCATTTATGAAGCCAGACCCAATGTCACCGCAGATGCAGCCGGTCTGTGCATCAAATCCGGCAACGCAGCCATTCTCCGAGGCGGCTCCGAAGCCATTGAATGCAACCGTGCACTGGCTTTGCTGGTCAGTCAAGGCTTGGCTGCAGCCGGGCTTCCGGAAACTGCCGTGCAAGTGATTGACACCACAGACCGCGCTGTTGTCGGTGCGATGGTCACCAGTCCGGAATATGTGGATGTCATTGTGCCCAGAGGCGGCAAAGGTCTGATAGAACGCATTTCCGCAGAAGCCAGGGTGCCTGTCATCAAGCACCTCGACGGCATCTGCCATGTCTACATCGACAGCGACGCAGACCTGGAAAAAGCCATCCGCATTGCAGACAACGCAAAAACACACCGCTACGGTACCTGCAACACCATGGAAACACTGTTGGTTGCAAGTTCAGTGGCTGCCGCTGTACTTCCCCCGTTGGCAGACATCTATACAAAAAAAGGTGTTGAACTCCGAGGTTGCGAGGCCACACGCGGTATTTTGAAGCAAGCGATTGCGGCCACGGAAGAAGACTGGAAAACGGAATATCTGGCGCCTGTTTTATCCGTCCGCATCGTCGCGGATGTTGATGCCGCCATTGAACACATCAATCACTACAGTTCACAGCACACCGACAGCATCGTGACGGAAAACTATAGCCGCGCCATGCAGTTCATCCGCGAAGTCGACTCTTCCTCCGTCATGATCAACGCATCGACCCGGTTTGCCGATGGTTTTGAATATGGGCTGGGTGCGGAAATCGGAATTTCCACAGACAAATTCCACGCCCGCGGACCTGTCGGACTCGACGGGCTGACCAGCCTGAAGTACGTGGTATTTGGCCACGGAGAAATACGTCAATAATGCAAATTGCATCGGAGCAGTCCTATGTTGTGGGTTAAAGCCTTTCATATTTTATTTGTCGCCTCCTGGTTTGCAGGTTTGTTTTACTTGCCACGCATTTATGTCAATCTGGCGATGGAAACAGAGCCCGCTGCGCAAGAGCGCCTGTTGCAAATGGCCCGCAAGCTCTACCGCTTCATGACGCTTCTGTCCGCACCAGCCACGGTGCTGGGGGTTTTGTTGTGGTTGTATTACGGTATTGGAAAAGGACCGGGCAATGGCTGGATGCATGCCAAACTTCTGATTGTTGTACTGATTTTCGGCTATCACCATGCTTGTGGCCGATTACTTAAAAAATTCGAGCTTGGATTAAATCAAAAAAGTCATGTGTTTTATCGTTGGTTCAATGAAGTGCCGGTGATACTCATGCTTGCTGCGATCATTTTGGTCGTTGTAAAACCTTTCTGAACAGCGAGTTCCGAGCCTTGTCCTACGACACCGAATCATCTAGAAACACCCCTAAAAAAACACTGAGCGTAAAACGCAACGATCAGCACGTCCGCGATCAGGAATTTGCCGCTTTCGCCAGCTGCCCCCGTGGTCTGGAAACCCTGCTGCTGGCTGAACTTGAAGGCCTGGACGCCAAAAGCGGCAAGGCCGTTGGCGGTGGCGTGGAATTCCGCGCCGACTGGCTGACATTGCAAAAAATGAACCTTTGGTCAGCACTGGCGGGTCGCATTTACTTGCGCGTGGCCCACGAGGCCTGCAACGACGACGAACAACTCTACCGTCTGGTTAAAAAAGTGCAGTGGCAGCAATGGTTCTCGGACAAGCAGCTGCTGCGCGTCGACCTGAACAACTTGGGTGTTGAACTTCCCAATGCACGGTTTTTGCAATTGCGCGTCAAAGACGCCGTCTGCGATTATTTTCTGGACATCAATGGCCGCAGACCCAGCATCAGCATCGATGAACCCGATGTTCGTATTCTGGCTGCACTGGGCCCTACCCACACCTCGGTCTATCTTGATCTGTCGGGTGAAAATCTGTTTAAGCGCGGCTGGCGGCAAGAAAAAGGCAACGCACCACTGAAAGAAAACCTTGCTGCCGGCATGGTCAACATTGCACAGTGGAACGCCGACATCGCACTGATGGATCCTTTTTGCGGCAGCGGTACCTTGCTGATAGAAGCCGCTTGCAAAGCCGTGGACAAAGCCCCCGGACTGGGCAGGCGCTTCGGCTTTGAAAAGCTCAAGGGTTACGACCCAACTGCTTTCAGGGCTTTGCAGGAAGAAGCGCGCACCCGATTCCAAACTGGCCTGCAAAACGTCATGCAGCTCAATTTGTATGGCAGCGACATTACCCGTTTGCTCGTCGAGTTGGCAGAGCACAATGCAAAACTGGCCGGACTGGAAGCGTTACTGGAAGACGGACGCCTGCGTTTTGAACAGCGGGACGCCAGAACCGTTGAACCCACGGCTGAGACAGGTTTGATTATTACTAACCCGCCCTACGGCGAACGATTGCAGGCGAAAGGTTTAAATTCAGAAGAAAATGAGGCCTATCGAGCGCTTTTCGGTGAATTCGGCACCTTGCTAAAGCAGAAGTTTACCGGCTGGAAATTCAATTGCCTGACGGCGGATCTGGAATTGCGGCATGCGCTGGGCCTGTCTCCAAAGCGCAAGACACCGTTGTTCAACGGTGGACTGGACTGCAGGTTTTTCGAGTTTCCTCTGACCCGCGGCTCTTACCGACCCCGGTCTGAAAATACGGGCGATGCTGCCGAGGCGTGACATTCACACCGTCGGCATCTGCACAGCCTGGGTTCAGGCTTTCAGCAACTCAGCAATGTCGTCTTCCAGGTCTTTTGGAGACGTCGTTGGTGCGTAGCGTTTGAAAACTGAACCATCTTTTGCAACCAGAAACTTGGTGAAATTCCATTTAATGGATTCTGTACCTAGAACCCCTTTGGCTTCTTTGGTCAAAAACTTGTACACCGGGTGGGCATTGGCACCATTGACCTCAATTTTTTCCGACAATGGGAAACTGACGCCATAGTTGATTTCACAGAATTCGGAAATTTCAGCGGTGCCGCCGGGTTCCTGTGAGCCGAACTGGTTGCAAGGAAAGCCCACAATCACCAACCCTTGCGATTGGTATTGCTCATACAAGGCTTGCAGACCTTTGTACTGGTGGGTGAAACCGCATTTGCTGGCCGTATTCACCACCAACACCACCTTGCCGCTCAGACTGGAAAACGGAAACTCCTGTCCCTGCAATGTTTTCGTAGAAAAATCAAAAAATGACGACATCATGTCTCCATATTTAAAGTATCAATTTACATTTGTAGACTAACACAGCGGCTCTAACAGTGCGATTTTTGTAATCTGCCGAATTGGCGTAGGCTGTGGTTTGTATGTAAAACCCATCAGAAGCCACTAAACCATGAACCCAGAAGCCTCTGAACTGCAACGGTTGCAACGCAACCTCGACCAAGTCAAAGACAGAATTCAAACGGCCTGCACTGCCTCACATCGCCCTGGCGACTCGGTGGCCTTGCTGGCCGTCAGCAAAACATTTCCGGCCCACGATGTCGCGCTGATGGCGCACGCAGGACAAACCGACTTCGGTGAAAACTATGTTCAGGAGGGCGTTGAGAAAATCGCCTCGCTCAAGCAACAAGGATTGAGCGGCTTGATCTGGCATTTCATTGGTCCGCTGCAAAGCAATAAAACCCGCCTGGTTGCGGAAAACTTCGACTGGGTGCACACAGTAGACCGCGAAAAAATTGCCCAGCGTCTTGCTGAACAACGCCCCGCCGGGCTTGCCCCGTTGAACATCTGTCTACAGGTAAAATTAAGCACGGAAGAAAGCAAGAGCGGTGCCGCACCCCAAGCCGTTGAGTCATTGGCTGCGCTGGTTGCAGCGCTTCCCCAACTCAAGCTCAGGGGATTGATGACCTTACCCGAACCAGGCAAGGAAGCAGAAGAATTTAAACAGCTCAAAGCTTTGTTTGACAAAATAAAGCCAAGCCACCCGGACATGGACACGCTCTCCATGGGTATGTCTGCTGATTTGGAAACTGCCATTGCACACGGCAGCACTTGCGTGCGAATTGGAAGCGCCCTGTTTGGCGCACGAACTTGAATAACCATCACAGAAAAAAACCATGAATCAAACACTGCTTTTTATTGGTGGCGGAAACATGGCCTTGGCCATTGTGCAAGGCCTGCTTAAAAACGGTATGGCCACCGGACAAATCCACGTCCTTGAATTGCTGGATGCTGCCAGAGAAAAATTTGCAGCAATGGGGGTTGCCGCTAGCAGCACGCTACCGGAAGCTTACACCCCGGACGTTGCCGTATTGGCAGTCAAGCCACAGCAAATGCAGGCCGCTTTGGCACCATTGGCTGACTCGCTGGCCAATAGCCTGATCATCAGTATTGCCGCAGGCCTGCCCATCGCGCTGTTGTCGGGCTGGCTGAAACAGCATCCGCGAATTGTTCGCAGCATGCCCAACACGCCCGCTATGGTGGGCATGGGCGTGAGCGGTGTTTTTGCCAGTACCGCCTGCAACAGCGCAGACAAAGCACAAGCACAAACCATACTGGAAGCCTGTGGCAGCGTGGTTTGGCTGGAGAATGAAGCCATGCTGAACCCCACCACCGCGATTTCCGGCAGCGGGCCCGGTTATGTTTTCCTGTTCATGGAAGCCCTTGAAAACGCGGCATTGTCATTGGGGTTTGATGCAGCGCAAGCACGAAGCCTGGTGAGTGAAACCTTTCGGGGCGCAGCGGAACTGGCCTGCCAGAGTGACGAACCATTTTCCGTGCTCAGGGAACGGGTCACCTCCAAAGGCGGCACAACAGCAGCGGGTCTGGAGGCGATGCTGCAAGGGCAGGTCTCGCAGCACATTCAGGCTGGCGCCAACGCAGCGAACGCAAGAAGCATTGAACTCGGCGAGCTGTTGGGAAAAGGCTAGACGCCGAGCGCAAAACCCGCGAACACCGCACCACCCAGCCAATTGTTGTGCAAGAAGGCTTTAAAACACTGGCTGGGTTCCCTGTGCCTGATCAGCGTGTAGTGGTAGGCCGCTATGCCAACGGCTGCACACCAAGCCGGCCAGAAAGCAAGGCCCAAGCCTTCCAGATACGCTACCCAGGCCAACAACCCCAGACTGCAGGCATAGCAGAGCATGACCGCCAGCACATCGTACTTGCCAAAGGTAATGGCAGAAGTTCTGATGCCAATTTTCAAGTCGTCTTCACGGTCCACCATGGCGTATTCCGTGTCGTAGGCGATAGTCCAGAACACATTGGCCAGCAGCAAAGCCCAAGCCATGGGCGGCACGCTGTTGAGGGTGGCCGCATAGCCCATGGGAATGCCAAAACCGAAACAAATGCCAAGGTAGGCCTGCGGAATGGCAAAAAAACGCTTCATGAACGGATAACTCGCCGCCAAAAACGCTGCCGGAATGGCCAATAACCAGACCAGGGGCGAAAGCAGCAACACCAACAAAGCCGCCAGAAATGCCAGCGTACCTGCGACGAGCAAAGCTTCCTTGGGTGATACCCGGCCACTGGTAACAGGCCTTTGTGCTGTGCGTTTTACATGCAGGTCGAAATGACGGTCTGCATAGTCGTTGATGGCGCAACCGGCAGAGCGCATCAAGACGGTACCCAGCACAAAAACCCACAGGTTCAGGCTTGCGGGTGTTTTACCCGCGGCCAGCCACAAGCCCCACAGGGTTGGCCACAGCAACAACAAAATACCGATGGGGCGATTCAATCGCACCAGTTCCGCATACAGTTTTAACTTGTGCATGGTCAAATCACCGAGGCGCCCTTGAGCATTTCAGCGCCGTGCAAGGCACACGCCTGAGTCACGTCGCGCAGCGCCTCTATGGCGGCTGAGCGTGAAAAACTCTTGCGCCAGACCAAGGCAACCGTCCGTTTTTCAGCCGGTTCCTCCAAGGGCACATACCGCAGCAAAGCCTCTTGGGGTGCAATGTTGGGCACCGATGTGGAAGGCAGCAAAGTAATGCCGATGCCCGAGGCCACCATGTGGCGTATGGTTTCCAGCGAACTGCCCTCAAACGTTCTTTGTATGCCGTCAGAGGCCTGAGAAAACCTTGAAAGCTCAGGACAAATACCCAGCACATGGTCACGGAAGCAATGCCCCGCTCCCAGTAAAAGCATGGTTTCCCTTTTAAGTTCCTGCGCCCCAATACTGACCCTATCTGCCCACGGATGCGAAGTGGGCATGGCCACATAGAAAGGCTCTTCATACAAAGGCAGCACAGAGACGCCCGACTCAGAAATCGGCAAGGCTAGAATGGCCACATCAATTTCGCCTTGTTTGAGCAACTCCAACAGTTTGACGGTAAAATTTTCCTGTAACAACAAAGGCATCTCAGGATGGCAACGTATCATTTGACTGACCAGCGCAGGCAACAAATAAGGCCCGATGGTGTAGATGACACCCAAACGCAAGGGGCCGTTGAGCGGGTTCTTGCCTTGTTGCGCCAGTTCCTTGATCAGCGCTGCATTTTCAAGTACGCGTTGCGCCTGTTCAACGATACGATCACCAATCGGCGTGAGGCTCACCTCGCTGGAGCCTCTCTCAAACAAAGAAACATTGAGTTCGTCTTCCAGTTTTTTAATGGCCACAGACAGTGTGGGCTGGCTCACAAAACAAGCGTCGGCCGCACGGCCAAAATGACGTTCGCGTGCCAAGGCAACGATATATTTCAATTCTGTCAGGGTCATAGGTAATGGTCGTCAAAAAGCGCGAGAGGTTCAATGCTCAATTATACGAGTCACAACAACAAATACAGAGCGAATCGGTTTTAATCTGTCCACTGTGTGGCCGCACCATGGAATTGGGTATCACGACAGATGAACACCACCTGATTCCAAAAAGCATGGGCGGAAAAGACAAATACCTGCTGCACAAGATTTGCCACCAAAAAATACACACCACACTGACAGAGCGGGAACTTGCCCGACACTTCAACAACTGGGAGTCGCTGCGGGCGCATCCGGAAATTGCGCAGTTCATTGCGTGGGTAAAAAAACGGCCCAGCAACTACATAGACCGCAACCGCAAAACCCAGCGCATGCGAAAAAGGTAGCCGCAGCCTTTGGCGTATCATTACGGCTTCGAATTATTTTCAAGCAAATATCACCATGAGCAAACTCGTTATTTCCAGTAGCAACGCACCCGCCGCCATCGGCCCTTACAGCCAAGCCATTAAAACAGGTTCAATGGTATTTACCTCCGGCCAAATCGGCCTTGACCCGGTCAGCGGCGAATTGGTCGCCGGTTTTGAGGCACAGGTTCGCAGAGCGTTCAGCAACCTCACAGCCGTGGCCAACCAAGCTGGCGGTTCCTTAAGCGATGTTGTGAAATTTACCCTGTTCCTGACCGACTTGTCGCAATTCTCTGTGGTCAATGAAATTATGAAAGAGTTTGTGCCTGAGCCTTACCCTGCCCGTTCCACCGTTGGCGTACTGAGCCTGCCAAAAGGCGCCGAGTTTGAAGTTGAAGCCATTCTGGTGTTCTGAAGTACCCTGTAGAAACAACACCCGGCAGTGAGGTTTAAACCGTGAATTTTCCTGAGTTTGACCCCCTGCCGCAAAAAATCGCTGAGAAGGTCACGCCCGGACTGGGGTTAAAGCGCTGGATTGATCTGGTGCTGCATTTTCCTGCCCGCTACCAGGATGAAGCCACCCTCAGCACCTACTTTGACCTTGTAGACAACGCCAAAGCCAGCTTGGTGGGCACCTTGCTGGCCAGCGAAATCATTGAACGACCGCGTCGCCAACTGCTTGCAAAACTCAGTGTGGATGGCGGAGACATACAGTTGCGATGGCTGCATTTTTACCCCGGCCAACAGAGCAAACTGGTGGAAGGCAGCCTGGTAAAAGTGACTGGCGCCACCAGAAAAACCCGGTACGGCTGGGAAATCATCCACCCGAAAATGCTTTTCAACCCCAACCCGAACGAGTTGATTGGCAGCATTACCCGCATCAGAAATGCTGACCTGCTTGAAGAAATCAATGTTTCACCCTACGACGGTTCCACAGGCAGTCGCCTTGAAAACACCCAAGACGCAGCCCAGCTTGCCGCTGCTCCAGAACCCTCACAGGCAAAACTGACGCCGGTGTACCCCACCGTTTCAGGCGTTAAACAAACAGACTTTGCCAGGTGGCTAAAACAGGCACCGGTCGAGTGCTTCATTGATTTGCTACCCGCCTCTTGGTGGCCTCATTTTCCCCTGCCCCGCTGGCCAGAGGTGGTTTCCACACTGCACGGCGAAGCGTCCCCTGAGACCGAAGAGGCGTTAAACGATCGCACCCACTCCGCTTGGCAACGCATTAAATTTGAAGAACTGCTGGCGCAGCAACTCGCCTTGAAGCAAGCACGCAAAATTCGTCAGGACACCTGCGCAGCCAGCCTCGGTAAACAGCCCAATGCAGCCTACAAGGCGGTGCTCGCAGGTCTGCCGTTTCAACTGACAAAAGCCCAGCATGCCGCATTGCAGGAACTGATTGCCGACATGAGCAAAACCCAACCCATGCAACGCTTGCTGCAAGGCGATGTGGGCAGTGGAAAAACCGTGGTGGCCGCGTTGGCCTGCGCGCAAGCGGTGGGCGCAGGTTTTCAGGCCGCCTTTATGGCACCGACAGAAATTCTGGCAGAACAGCACTACAGCAAACTGGCGCCGCTGTTTGCGTCCGTAGGCATTCGTTGTGAGCAATTGATAGGCGCCACCTCAAAAAAAGAAAAGAAAAGAATATGCGAGGCCTTGCTGCTGGGTGAAATTGACATCGTGATGGGAACGCACGCCTTGATTGAAGAAAGTGTTCAATTCAAGCAACTGGGGCTGGTCATCATCGACGAACAACACCGCTTCGGGGTTGAACAGCGTTTGGCTCTGCTAAAAGCCAAAGAAGAACAAGCCGTACCGCACCAACTCATGATGACCGCCACGCCCATACCAAGAACCTTGGCACAAACCTATTTGTCTGATCTGGATGTTTCCAGCCTGAATGAAAAACCACCGGGGCGACAACCCATACTGACAAAATTGCTTTCGCAAAAACGGCGAACTGAACTCTACAAGAGCCTGCATGTCGAGTTGCTGGCCGGAAAACAGGTGTATTGGGTTTGCCCGCTGATAGAAGAAAGCGAAACGCTGCAATTGCAGGCCGCTGAACAAACTTACGCTGAATTGTGCGAAGCGCTTCCCGGCCTGGGCATTGGCTTGCTGCATGGCCGGCTCAGCGCGCAGGAAAAGGCAAGCATCATGCAGCAGTTCACGAACAAGGAACTGCAGTTGCTGGTCAGCACCACCGTCATTGAAGTGGGTGTGGACGTACCCAACGCCACACTGATGGTAATAGAGCACGCAGAGCGCTTCGGTTTGGCACAATTGCACCAACTTCGCGGACGGGTGGGCCGCGGCAGCGAAGCCTCTGTTTGCATACTGCTGTTTGGCGATCCGCTTTCATGGACAGGCAAACAAAGACTCAAGGCCATGAAAGAAAGCAACGATGGTTTTTGGCTGGCGGAAAAAGATCTGGAAATCAGAGGGCCCGGCGAACTGTTGGGCAAAAGGCAATCAGGCATCCCAATGCTGCGCTACACCGATCCGTTGCTGGAAAAAGACTTGGTAAAACTGAGCCGCCGTTACGCAGCACAAGTGGATCTGGACACCGAACCATGGGCGCAACGTCTGATTTCAAGGTGGTTTGGCGAAACGGCGTGGTGGTTGAGCTGATGCCCGGTGATTGTTAGTATCAAGAAACGACATAAAAAAAGCGACTTTTTGAAAGTCGCTTTTTTTTCCCACCATTGAGCGAACCCTCTGGTAGTAACGCATGCCGGTTACAGCTTTGTTGGCTGCCCGGCTTGCGGTATTGCTTACTCTGCTGCTGCCTTTGTGGCCGCTGCACGCGCTGGCAGCTTTTCCTTGATACGTGCAGACTTGCCTGAACGCTCACGGAGGTAGTACAACTTGGCACGACGCACATCACCGCGACGCTTCACTTCGATGGAAGCAATCAGGGGGGAATACGTTTGGAATGTACGCTCAACGCCTTCGCCGGAAGAAATTTTCCGAACGATGAAAGAGGAGTTCAAACCGCGGTTGCGCTTGGCAATAACAACGCCTTCGTAAGCCTGTACACGTTTGCGAGTTCCCTCGACCACGTTTACGCTGACGATCAGGGTGTCACCAGGACCGAATGCGGGGATGGTTTTGTTTAAACGAACAATTTCTTCTTGCTCGAGAATCTGAATAAGATTCATGTCTGCTCCAATGTCATCTTGATCAGGACTTTATTTTGCATTTTTGCTTCCAAGCAAGTTGGAATGCTGTTTGTACAAAACCTGTCAGAGGATGAAAGTTAAATTAAAAAGCGCTGATGCATGTTAGCAATGCATTTTGTTGATGTATCAGCTCAATAAATCTGGTCTGTGAAGCCGCGTCATTTTTAAAGACTCACTTTCACGCCAGCCCGCTATTTTGCCATGATTTCCCGATAAAAGCACCTCAGGCACCGCTTTTCCGTCAAAAACCTCGGGGCGCGTGTAATGGGGGCAATCCAGGCGGTTTGTTTCGAATGAATCTTGTAGCGCAGATTGTGCATCGTTGAGCACGCCGGGCAACAACCGCACCCAGGCATCCAACAGCATCATGGTGGGCAACTCACCACCCGACACAATAAAATCACCGATGCAAAAGGTTTGATCGACATAAGCATCAATGAACCGTTGATCTACGCCCTCATAGCGGCCGCATAAAAAAATCGCACCTTCTGTGTTGGCAAAGCCGCGCACATGCGACTGTTTCAACAGCGGGCCGTGCGGTGTCAAAAACACCAAAGGGCGGCGCGTCTGGTGGGTGGATCTGATGGCAGCCAGACAATCCACCAATGGTTGCGCCATCATCACCATACCCGGGCCACCGCCGTAGGGGCGATCGTCTATGGTTTTGTGTGCATCCAAGGCGAAGTCCCTGGGATTCCAGCATTTCAAACTGACCTTGCCGTTTTTGAACGCACGCCCAACCACTCCCCATTCGGACAGAGCCGAAAAGGTGTCGGGAAACAGGGAGATAATGTCAAAGTGCGCCATCGGTAGCGTCATTAATAATCCGCTTGCCAATCCACGGTGATTTTCTTGTCTGCGAGGCTGACGGCATCAATGTAGACAGGCACAAAGGGAATGAGAATTTCCTCCGCTTGCGCTGGCGTTTCAGGCTTGCTGTCTGCCACCTCTGCAGGCGTGGTGGATGTTGAATCGCCTGATGCATTAGGGGGCAACACTTCCAAGGGTTGAACCACGAGAATGGGATGCGCCCCGTGATCCATCACCTCTTCAACTGTGCCCAGGCAAACGTTTTCCCTGTTCACCACAGAAAGTCCAACGAGGTCTATCCAGTAGTACTCACCCTTTTTAAGGGGTGGAAACTGCGCTCTGGAAACCCAAATGCTGCCGCCTTTTAGGGCTTCCGCAAGATTTCGATCAGCAAGCCCCTGGATTTCAACGACCAAACGACCGCTGTGCATTTTGCTTTGGGCAATGCGCACGGGTTTGAGGTCGGTGGGGGGCGCGGGCTTTTCGCCCTTTGCCGAAGCCGCGTTTGCCGCGCGAGCGGCCGCCGCATAGCCTCCTGG
>JBEIKS010000001.1:0-38690 GCA_040379625.1 Burkholderiaceae bacterium | reverse complement strand
GACAGACGCTTTCACGGTAACGGTATTCGCTTGCAATTTCCACAACCGTGGGTACGCCGGCAATGGACTCGAGCCAGTAACGCGCAACCGATGCTGCGTGAAAGCTGGTTCCGCAGGCTAGAATGAGAATCTGGCTGACTTGATTCAAGATGGGCGAAGCATCTGCCCCAAACAGTTCGGGATTGATGGATTGCGCGTTGGAAACCATCTCAAGCGTTGCAGCGATGGCGCCTGACTGCTCGAAAATTTCCTTTTGCATGTAGTGCTGATAAGGGCCCAGATCGACGGCGTCTGCGGACAACTGGCTGGTGACCACCGGCCGCTCGGCGAGGCTGCCTCCGGCATCAAAAATTCGCAGGTTTTTGTCGGTGGCACAGAGGATGTCGCCCTCTTCCAGATAAATGATTTTTTTGGTCTGGGAAATAAGTGCGGACGCATCAGAGGCAATGAACAATTCCGCATCACCTACCCCCACCAGCAAAGGCGCACCTTTTCTACCCGCCACCAAGGTGTTGGGCGCATTCGAAGAAATGAGCGCAATGGCGAACGCGCCGTGCAGTTCTGAGGCTGCCGCTTGCGTGGCTTCCAATAAATCGGCTCCGGCCACCATTTTTTGATGTACCAGATGCGCAATGACTTCGGTGTCAGTGTCGGAATGGAATACGTAGCCGTCCACCATGAGACGCCTTCTGACCTCATCGTGGTTTTCAATGATGCCGTTGTGCACCACTGTGACTGCAAACCCCTTGCCTTCACTCATGTGTGGATGTGCATTGCGCTCGCTGGGAATACCATGGGTGGCCCAACGGGTGTGGGCAATGCCCAAGCGGGCGTCAAGGTAGGCGGCGTGCAATTCAAGCTCGGAGACTCGACCGACACTTCTGGCGCGCTGGATCTGGTGGTCTTCCATGTTGGCAATGGCCAGACCCGCGGAATCGTAGCCGCGGTATTCAAGACGTTTTAAACCGTCGATCAGGAAAGGTACGCAATTGGTTCGCGTGATGGCGCCTACGATGCCGCACATAGAAACTCCTTAGTCTTTTTTCTCTGGAACAACGTCTTTTTTAACAGGACGCTTCCAACCTGAAACAGTCAATTGCTTTGGCCTGGAAACGGTTAGCTGCCCGGCAGGGGCGTCTTTTACCAGCGTGGTTCCGGCACCCAGCGTGGCGCCGGCACCGACACGAACGGGGGCCACCAGTTGTGTGTCTGAGCCGATAAAGACGTCGTCTTCAATGGTGGTGCGGTGTTTGTTGGCGCCGTCATAGTTGCAAGTGATACTGCCCGCACCGATGTTCACGCGGGCCCCGACATCGGCATCGCCCACATAGGCCAAATGGTTGGCTTTGGATTGTTTGCCAATATTGGAGTTCTTGATTTCCACAAAATTTCCAACATGCACGGACTCTGCCAGCCTAGTGCCCGGACGCAAGCGCGCATAAGGTCCAATGTGCGACTGCGCACCCACTTGTGCACTTTCCAGGTGGCAATACGCTTCCAAACGCGCGCCAGCAGAGAGGGTGACATTTTTCACGACGCAATAAGGCCCGATGCTGACGTTGTCTTCGAGCACAACATTGCCTTCAAAAACACAACCCACATCAATAAACACATCGCGGCCGCAGACGAGCGACCCGCGAACATCGATGCGTTGCGGATCCGACAAGGTAACCCCTTGGTTCATCAACTTGCGGGCAAACTGTTCTTGGTAGATTCGTTCCAGTTGCGCTTGCTGTTCACGAGAATTGACACCCAGGACCTCCCACTCGAATTCGGGCTGACAGGTATTGACCAAGACGCCATCGCGGTGGGCTGACGCAATGATGTCCGTCAGGTAATACTCTTTTTGGGCGTTGTTGTTTTCCAGAGAAGACACCCAACGCCTGAGCATGGCGGTAGGAACCAGCATCAGACCGGTATTGACCTCGCGAATCTGCTTTTCAGACTCGTCGGCGTCTTTTTCTTCAACGATACGGGTGACCTCGTCGGATTGATTTCTGACGATGCGACCATAGCCCTTGGGCTCTTGCAGCAACAGGGTCATTAGACCCACATGGTGGTCGCCAGCGACATCTATTAACTTTTGCAAAGAGACTGCGGAGGTGAGCGGAACATCGCCATATAAAATAAGCGTGGGGAATTCGTCGCTCAAAAACGGCAAGGCCATTTGAACCGCGTGCCCAGTGCCCAGTTGCGGGGCCTGAAGCGCCCAGTGAATGTCTTGCCCAGCAAAGGCGGCTTGTACTTGATCTCCACCGTGCCCGTAGACGACAATGGCGCGCCGCAACTGCGTTTGTCTGGCCGTATTGAGTACGTGTGCCAACATGGACACACCGGCAATCGGGTGCAGTACCTTAGGCAGGTTTGAGTGCATGCGAGTGCCCTTACCCGCGGCGAGAATAATCACATTCATAGATGAGAATGGAGCGAGGAATTAAGGTGAAGAAGTCTAACACGCGAGTCTTGTTCCTGAGCCTGTGTTTTTTCATGACACTGTTGTGCTCTGGCTGCGGTTTCGTAGGCTTGGGGTACTCCCAAACAGACAGAATTACGATTTGGTGGCTAGACCGCTATCTGGACCTGAGCTCAGCCCAAAAAGAGCTACTCAGACCCCAGTTGGCGCAGACATTGGCATGGCACAAAGAGAAAGAACTGCCCCTGTATGTGTCGTTGATCGAGACGCAGGTGGAGCCTCTTCTTGCCAAAGAAACCATCACCCAAAAAGAGCTGATGAAGGTGATAGACATTATGGAGTTGCGCTACACGGCCTTGGCGCAAAAGGCAGGTAGCGCAGCGGAGCCCGCCTTGTCTAAAATGGATGCAACGCAAATCGCGTTTGTTAAGCAAGCATTTGAAAAATCAAATAAAAAATTCAGAAGCAAGCACCTCGAGACACCCATGGCAGAGATTAGAAAACGCCGGGCAGATGACTTTGTGGATTTGCTGGATGACTGGTTTGGGACGCTGACCGAGGCCCAGAAAACGCTGATTGAAGAGCATTACAAAAACCGCTCAATTGACAACATGCTGTGGTGGGAGGAACGATTGGTCAGGCAGCAATTGGTGCTCAAGGCCCTGCAGAGAGGCGCCGGCGAACCAGGCCCATCACTGGGGGATGCGTTGGTCTCCTTGTTGGAACCGGTCAGTGACAAAGGCAAGCTGTATTTGCTTCAAACACACAAAGACACGACGGATCTGCTCTCCCAATTGTGGCAAAGCAGCTCTCCGGAGCAAAAAAAGATCGCCCGAGAAAAATTAATTTATTGGAAAAAACAGATCAGTAAATTAATGTGAGTATGCCGGTGTAACCATACAAGGTGTCACCGCAAATTTCGCCACTGGCAAAAAAACCGATGAGGGGAATGTCACCCAGTTGTTCCCTGATGATTTGCAATTCTGCACCTGAATAACCGAACATGCTGGCGCCCCTGCCGTTGCAGGCCACATAGATGGCTCCCATGGGTTGCCTGACAGATTTCATGCCCTGAAAGCCAGCCGCCTGATATTCAGACAGCTTGGGGGCTGGCGCATCGAGCTCATCCCTGAGTTCAGCACAGATCCGAATAAGGTCGGAGCGGGCGGCGGATTCATCCCTGACACAAAACACCAAACGCTCCCCCGGTTGAGCCCTGTCTGCGATCGCAAGAGACCGACGATTCGGCTCAAGACCCACCACCGGACGAACCCGGTATTCCTGATGTTTTGAACCCGCACCCGCGCCGGCTCCGGCAAAGCGCAAATAGTGCTCGGCTTTTGCGGCGTCTTCGCTGCGCAAACCCACGAACAGTCCGTTGGAAACCCGACCTGCAATGAGGGCGGCAGCCTCATCCAGACTTTGATTGACCAGAGAGCCGTCGTCCAACCCCAAGTCTCGCATCAGGACGTCAAGCGCTGGCTCGTTGTCGAGCTCAATTGCGAACTGACCATGGGAGCGTGTGACCACATGTTCCGGCCCCACGGGTTGGCAGCCTTGGGTGAGCCGGACATCAATATCAACATTTTCAGCGAACAAGAGGCCGGAGACGCCACCTTGAACAACCTCACGGGCAATTTGCACCGCAGGCCCCTGATTGGAAATAAGACCGCCGACGATGTTGTCGGACGTAAATTTGGTGGCGAGATCCTGGATAAGATCGGTGATGTCATCAACCGCGGGGTCAATGTGAACCAGACCCGAGGCCATGGCGTCCCGGCCTGCCTTGTTCAAGGTTCCTGATTTTGGCAGCGGCAAACGACCGGAAAAAATACGGGCACTGTCTGCAGGAAACTCCATCAACATAATGACGATGGCAGGTTCCTGAAAGTACTCGGCGCCTGTGGCACAGACCCCGGACGCGCTCGCACCCACCCAGTCGGACAAACCGGTTTTTCGGATCAAAAAATTAAGGATGGACTGCGCATGCTCTGCGAAGGCATCGGTGAAGTACACCAAGCCGATTTTTTGCTGACGCGAGCGGTCGGGCGCAAACTGCTCGAGTTGCAACTGGCCCTCGATTTGCGCCAAAGCCAGTTCTGTTGCACCTTGCCAGTTGGGGTGTGTGGCATGCCCAAATCGAAACATTTCAGGACTTTGGTTTTTTAGCCGCTGTTTTGCGGACGGTTGTCGTGGCCCTTGGGGCGCTGGACTTCACCACGGAACTGCCTCTGCGGGCTGACTTGGTGACTGTTGAAGCTGACACAGCCTTGCTGCGCTTGGCAGGCTTGGCGGCGGCAGCCTCTTCACCCGCAAGGTTGCTCAGACCGGAACCTGTCATGGCGGCACCTGCGACGCGGTTAAATTGATCTTGCAGCACACCCCACCAGTTTGAGGCATTGGCCACGAGGGCATTTGTCATTTCTTCAGACGCCTCGGCGCTTGAGGGCATTCCCGCCATGGCCTGCGGAGGTGTTGCGGGAGTTGCCGAGGCCTGAACTTTTTCTTCGGGGGTGGGACTGGCTGCGGACTGACCAGCGGCAATGGCGCCCATGGCACCCACCAGACCGGCACTCAGATTTCCCAAAGCGTCTGAGAAGCCTGAATCGAGCTTGCCTTCGGCCTTGGCTTGGGCCTTTGCAGGCCCCAGGTTGCTGCCGAAGGACTTGAGCGTGGCGATGGTACCGCGTTGAACCTCAAGGCCCTGTATGGTGGCTCTCAACATGCTTAAGTTCACATTGAGCCACTGCTCCACCGCTTTAAGGTCGTTGATGCGCTTGTCCAATTCGTCGAGGTCAGTGGTGGGAGTAATGACGCTGGGAATGGGTAGGTTGCCCCACACCCGCTTTACAAAGTCCAAACCCTCGTTCACTGACAAGCCAGGAATTATCTTTGAATTCATACAGCACCTCTCCTGATGCAAAAACGGCTTAAATGCCGGTAAAACGAAATAACAAGGGCAACAAACTCAGTGACTCTTGATCATGGTACCGACGCCCAGATCCGTCAAGACCTCAAGCAGCAAACAATGTTCAACCCGCCCGTCCACAATATGAACGGCATTGACGCCCGACTTGGCGGCTTCAAGGGCTGAGGAAATTTTAGGCAGCATGCCACCTGAGATGGTGCCATCGGCAAAAAGCTCATCAATTTTTCTAGCGGTCAGACCAGTCAAGAGCTTGCCTTGTTTATCAAGCACACCGGGCGTGTTGGTCATCATGATCAACTTTTCAGCTTTCAGTACCTCGGCAATTTTTCCAGCGACCAGATCTGCGTTGATATTGTAGGCCATGCCGTCTGCGCCAAAGCCTATTGGAGAGATGACAGGGATAAAGGCATCGTCCTGCAGCGCTCGCACAACAGCCGGGTCGATGCTGTCGATTTCGCCGACAAAACCGATGTCATGCAGTTTTTCGGGGTGGGCCTGGTCGGGCAGCATCATTTTTCTGGCCCGAATCAAACCGCCATCCTTGCCTGTGAGTCCCACTGCCTTGCCACCGAAAGAATTGATCATCATGACAATGTCTTGCTGAACTTGCCCGCCAAGCACCCATTCAACCACTTCCATGGTTTCTTCATCGGTGACGCGCATACCCTGAATGAATTTTCCGGATTTACCCACCCGCTTTAGCGCTTCATCAATTTGGGGGCCACCGCCATGCACAACGATGGGGTTCATACCCACGAGTTTGAGCAAGACGACGTCATGGGCGAATCCTCGCTGCAGGCGCTCTTCGGTCATGGCGTTGCCACCGTATTTGACCACAATGGTTTTGCCGTGGAATCGACGAATGTAAGGCAAGGCTTCGGCCAGAACCCTTGCTTTATCTACGGGGACATTCACGCTTTCAGACATTCAATTCTCCAATTGATGGACAGACTTTTAATGATGATGGTGATGGTGGTGGTCGCTCGGCTTGGCGGGGGCCGTCATGGCCCGAACTTCCATGCTGACATTCTGTGTATGCAGTTTTCCATCAGCCGTTTGAAACTTTAAAACAACGGGCAGCGTGTCGCCTGTGGCCAAGGGCTTCTTCTTGAGATCCATCAGCATCAGATGATAACCGCCCGGTTTTAATTCCACGGCTTCACCGGCTGCAATTTCAAGGGCATCGACTTCACGCATGCTCATGACTCCGGCGCTGTTCATGCTCATTTGATGCAACTCAACTATGCCTGCAACTGCGGACTCAGCACCAACAACCTTGACCTTCTGATCGGCCTTGATGGTCATAAAGCCGCCTGTGGCGCCCTGCGCAGGCGTGGTTGAGCGCACCCAGGCATCCGACACCTTGATTTGCGCAAAAGCGGAAAAACTGACAAATGCCAACAAAACGAAAATTGCTTTTTTCATGGTTGCCCCCAGAGTGACGAATGCGCAGCGCGCCTCACAGAATATAACGTGCCAGATCTTCGGACTCACTGATTTCGCCCAATTTTTCTGCTACAAATTCTGCGGTGATGCGAATGGGGTTTTCATCGGCCTGCGCAGCAAATGAAATATCTTCCAAGAGTCGCTCCATGACGGTGTACAAGCGCCGCGCCCCGATGTTTTCTGTTTTTTCATTGACAGAAAAAGCGATGTGAGCCATTTTCGCGATGCCTTCAGGCGTGAACTCGATGTGGATGCCATCGGTGGCTAGCAAGGCTTGGTACTGGGTGGTGAGACAGGCGTCTGTACTGGTCAGTATGCGCACGAAATCGTCTTTGGAAAGCGATTCAAGCTCAACACGAATGGGAAAACGTCCTTGCAACTCTGGAATGAGGTCAGAGGGCTTGGACAAATGGAAAGCGCCGCTGGCAATGAACAGAATGTGATCTGTTTTAACCATGCCGTATTTGGTGTTGACTGTGGTGCCCTCAACCAGGGGCAACAAATCGCGCTGTACGCCCTGGCGCGATACATCAGCACCGTGGCTTTCGGAGCGGCTGGCGATTTTGTCAATTTCATCCAGGAACACAATGCCATTTTGCTCAACATTCCGGATGGCGGTGTTTCTGACTTCTTCTTCATTCACGCGGCGGACAGCCTCTTCATCGGTGAGTGCTTTTAATGCCTCACTGATTTTCATTTTCCGCATTTTTTTCTTGCCCGTGCCCATGTTTTGAAACATGGATTGCAACTGGGAGGTGAGCTCTTCCATGCCGGGTGGGCCCATGATGTCCATTTGCGCAGGAGCGACCGACAATTCGAGCTCAATTTCCTTGTCGTCCATCTGACCTGCACGCAGCTTTTCACGGAATTTCGCCCGGGTTGCGCTGTCTGCTGCGGTAGTGCTGGTTTCAGAAAAACCAAATTCGCGGGCGGGTGGCAGTAACACATCAAGAACGCGGTTTTCTGCTGATTCGGCAGCCGCTTCACGCACGCTTTGGGCTGCGATCTCGCGTTGTTGTTTCAGGGAAATTTCGACGAGGTCGCGGATGATGGTGTCCACATCACGACCCACATAACCGACTTCGGTAAATTTTGTGGCTTCAATTTTGATGAAAGGTGCATTTGCCAAACGGGCCAAGCGTCTTGCGATTTCTGTTTTACCGACACCAGTGGGACCCATCATCAGAATGTTTTTCGGGGTGATTTCCTGACGCAAAGGCTCGGCTACGCGTTGCCGGCGTAGGCGGTTGCGCAATGCAATGGCGACTGCCCGCTTGGCCGCCGACTGCCCGACGATGTGTTTGTCCAGTTCTGCAACGATTTGCGGTGGTGAGAGATCTTTCACTTCATTCCTCTTACCCTTGCGGGTTCAATTCTTCAATGGTGTGGTGTTGGTTCGTATAGATACAGAGTTCGCCGGCGATGGCCAGCGATTTCGCAACCACATCGCGGGCAGACAAGCTTGTGTTCTGCAGCAGGGCAATGGCGGCGGATTGCGCATAAGCGCCGCCGCTGCCGATGGCGATCAGTCCGTGCTCGGGCTCAAGCACATCACCATTGCCGGTGATGATGAGGGAATGGTGTTCGTCTGCCACGGCAAGCATTGCTTCCAAACGTCGCAATGCGCGGTCTGAGCGCCAGTCTTTGGCAAGCTCAATGGCAGAACGGGTGAGGTTGCCTTGGTGCTTGTCAAGCTTTGCCTCGAAACGCTCGAACAAGGTAAAGGCATCTGCAGTACCACCTGCAAAGCCCGCCAAAATACTGTTTTGGTGAAGTTTTCGAACTTTTCTGGCGCTGCCTTTAATGATGATGTTGCCCAGCGTGACTTGACCGTCGCCGCCAATGGCAACCTGCTTGCCACGGCGGGCAGAAATAATCGTGGTGCCGTGAAATTGTTCCATGGAAAATCCTGTGAAATGAATGTTTACTGCTGTATGACGATTGCAGCCAGTTCAGCGGCCTGCTTGAGACGCTGGGAAGCGGTGTGCGCATCATCACGAGATCGGTAGGGACCCGCCAACAACTTGAACACGGGTTCTTTCCTGACAATTTTCAGATTGGGCAGGTCTTCTCCAAATTCAAGGCTTAGGCGAGAAAGAAATGCTTTGGCGTTGTCTTCGACGGAGAAGGCTCCGACTTGCAGAAAAAAACCGGTGATTGCAGGCACGGTGTTGAGACTTGCTTGCACTGGGAGTGAGTCGCTGGTGGCAAGTGCTGGTACAGCAATGCCTTTGTTGCCCAATTGCGCGATTTGCCTGGGCGTCAGCTTTTCAACTTTCAGTTCGCTGCTGCCCTCTTTGGTGTAACCCAGACGGTAGGCGGCTGCAAAGCTGAGATCAATGACGCGGCTGTGCAGGAAAGGCCCCCTGTCATTGACCCGAACAACGACTGAGCGGCCATTTTTCAGACTCGACACCCTGACGTAACTGGGGATGGGCAACGTGGGGTGGGCCGCAGTCATGGCAAACATATCGTAAATTTCACCACTGGAGGTGCGTTGCCCATGAAACTTGCGTCCGTACCAGCTGCCGACGCCGGTTTGAGAAAAAGGCAAGTCAAGATCGATTTGCGGCGTGTAATCCACGCCGAACACGTTGTAAGGACGGTTGGCGAAGCGGTGCAGGGGCTCGACGAAAGGGGTTGCATCAGGAATGGCATCGAGGTTGAGG
Organism: Burkholderiaceae bacterium; assembly: GCA_040379625.1. Taxonomy (GTDB): domain Bacteria; phylum Pseudomonadota; class Gammaproteobacteria; order Burkholderiales; family Burkholderiaceae_B; genus SXZD01. The sequence goes on along the minus strand of JBEIKS010000001.1, from coordinate 29,233 downwards.
CCGGAGAAGTCGAGAGGGCCATCGTCCATGTAATAGCCACCCTTGGATTTTGTCCATGAAGGCGGACCGGCCGGCTTTGCTGAACTTGGTGCGCCAGCCGCCGGCGCGCCGGTCACAGCATTCGCTGGCTGACTGTCGGGGTCAGCGGAGCGAACCGTGACGGAAGAGGTACTGCAAGCGCCAAGCAGCGCCACAACACCCCAGCCGAAAAGGCCGAGGAGAGAGTTTACTGCCCGCTTGCTGATCACAGCCATATTGGATGCCAACCTCAGCGTTTTTTGGATTTTTTAAGTTGCCGCTGGGCGTCGATCAGTTGATCTGCCACCGTCAAGGTTTCTGCATGGGTTCCGGCCATTGAAGCACTGGTCAGGAACTGACCGTCAATGGCCAAGGTGGGGACTCCATCGAGTTGGTAGGCCTTGGCAAGCTGGCTGGCCTGCGCAGATTTACTGGCCACACCAAATGAATTGAAGGTGTCGAGAAAGGTCTTTTTGTCGATACCGTTTTTTTCAACGAAGGCTGTGATGGACTCCACGTTTGTCAAGCGGTTACCCTCGGAGTGGATGGCCTTGAACACCTTGCCATGCAACTCTGGCACCTTGCCCAGCGCTTCAATTGAGTAATACAGTTTTTGATGAATAACGAAGTCTTCGCGAAACGCGACAGGAACGCGCTTGAACTGTATGGTCTTGCCCTTGTTTTTTTCCCATTCGGCAAGAGAAGGCTCAAACTCGCTGCAATGCGGGCATCCGTACCAGAAGAACTCAATGACTTCAATCGCCTCTGAGGAGGTTGCAATCGGATTGGCCAACTTCCTGAATTTGCCAGCTTCTGGCGTGGCAGCCATCAAAACAGAAGGCAGACTGACTGCCACCAAAGCAAAACTTAAAAATAAACGACGAAAATTCATGTGGCCCTCAAATAATGATGTGCATTGATTGAAATTAAAGACTATTGACCCACTCTGACCAGCTTGGCTTCAAAACCGTTCTCGGTGATACGCGTACGTGCCCGATAAGCCTCTTCAGCAGTGGGAAATGGACCCACCCGCACCCGGAACGGGCTGCCCGCATCAGAAACAACTTCAGTGACATTGGCCTCTACGCTGGCCAACATGAGACGCACGCGCATCTGCTCTGCATCTTCTGCAGACTTGAACTTGCCGGTTTCCAAGAAGAACAGGGTGGCCATGGCCGGGTTGGAAGCGGCGCCACCTTGGGTGGGTGTGGTGACCTGAATATTGGGTGCCGAGATGAAATCGCGTGCTTCTTTTGGAAGCAGGGACAGGTTGGGGTCGGGCGGTGTTTGACCTTCGACCGGCTGTGCCAAGGGCTTTTCAGGCACAGGGGAGGTTTTAGTGGCAAAGGGCATGGGTGCGTTGGTGACATACAGCGCTACGCCAAGCGCCACCGCCAAACCCGCCAGCAAGCCTAAAACCACGCCCGCCATTGTGCCGCCCGCCTGGGTGTTTTTTAAAGCCTTGGGCGATCGGTTGAGTAAAAAATATGTTTGCATATTGTCTGCCATCAGATGTTTATTGGAATTATGCCGTAAAGCCGGCCAAAACCGCATAGCGAACGGCCTTGCCTAAAAAAAGCGCAACCATGCATGGCAGCAAGGAAAGCCTGAGATAGCCGGCTGCCAGTACCATGGCGTCGCCCACCACGGGTACTGAAGACCCCAGCAAGGCAAAACCGCCCCAGCGCTCGAGCCAACGCTTGGCCTGCGGATGAATTGTGATCTCTTTTTTCTTGCGCAACCACTGACCAAACCAGAAAGTGGTACAGCCGCCCAGAAAATTTCCGACAGAGGCCAAGGCCCACAAACCCAAAGCGTGCTCCGGGTAGCGCACCAACAACAACAGAAAAGCGGCTTCAGAGGGGATGGAAAGCACGGTGGCAGCCAAAAACGCCCAGACAAAAAGTACCAGCAAGGCCCAGACAAAAAAGTTCGGATCTGACCACAAAGGGTGAGACCAAACTTGCGACATCCAGTGTGAAATCGTCTCTAACATGTGTTGTTTGGTAAAGTGGCGGCTTTGCCGCTTTAAGAGTTGGCTGATCAGTCGAGGAGACCCGTGTGGGGCTTGATTATTTAAAACGCATATTGAATGCCAAAGTTTACGATGTTGCGATTGAATCACCGTTGGAGCTGGCCGATAACCTGAGCCGGCGCTTGGGTACCTCAGTCTATCTCAAGCGGGAAGACTTGCAGCCCGTATTCAGCTTTAAATTGCGCGGTGCCTACAATAAAATGGCTCACCTGACAGAACTGCAGCGGCAAAAGGGGGTGATTGCGGCCTCAGCCGGTAACCATGCCCAAGGCGTTGCGGTGGGCGCACAGCGCTTGAAGGTCAAGGCCACCATCGTGATGCCGCTCACCACACCGCAAGTCAAGATTGAAGCAGTTCGTCATTTTGGTGGTGAATGGGTCGACATTATTTTGCATGGAGAAAGTTACAGCGACGCAGCTGAACACGCCTTCATGCTTGAAAAGCAGGCCGGTTTGACCTTCGTGCACCCGTTTGACGATCCGGACGTGATCGCTGGGCAAGGCACCATTGGCATGGAGATACTGCGACAGCACACCAATCCGATTGAAGCGGTGTTTGTGGCCATCGGCGGAGGTGGACTGGCGGCAGGTGTGGCCTCCTACATCAAGGAAGTGCGACCCGAGACCCGTGTCATTGGCGTACAAACCTTTGACTCCGACGCCATGCATCGAAGCCTGCAGGCAGGTCACCGCGTGCAAATGTCAGAGGTGGGTCTGTTTTCAGACGGCACGGCGGTGAAGTATGTGGGGGAAGAAACCTTCCGGCTTTGCCAACAGTACCTCGATGGTGTGATTTTGGTAAACACAGACGAAGTGTGTGCTGCAATCAAGGATGTATTCCAGGACACACGCAGCATTCTGGAACCTGCAGGCGCCTTGGCTGTGGCCGGGTTAAAGCAGTACGTGCAAACCACAGGGCAAACCGGCGGAGCATTGGTGGCCGTTGCCTGTGGCGCCAACATGAACTTCGATCGGCTTCGATTCGTCGCTGAACGCGCAGAAGTGGGGGAGCAAAGAGAGGCAATTTTCGCAATTACGATTCCAGAGGAGCGTGGCAGTTTCAGACGGTTCTGCGAAACGCTGGGGCCGCGTAACGTCACCGAATTCAACTACAGGATTTCTCAGGAAAAAGAGGCGCACCTGTTTGTGGGCATACAAATCAGGGACCGCAAGGAAGGTGGCGAAATTGCCAACCATTTTAATGCGCTGGGATTTAAAACCCTTGACCTGACGGACGACGAACTGGCGAAACTGCACATCAGACACATGGTGGGTGGTCGCTCGGCTCTGGCCCAAAACGAAAAGATTTTCCAGTTTGAATTTCCGGAGCGCCCGGGCGCTTTAATGAAATTTCTGACCGAATTGAACCCGGGCTGGAACATCAGCCTGTTTCACTACCGCAACCACGGCGCTGACTACGGCAAAATTTTGGTGGGCATACAGTTGCCGGAATCGGACAACGAGGCCTTGGCCCGCTTCATGGAATCTTTGGGTTACAAACATTCCGATGAAACGGACAATCCGGTCTACAAGCTGTTTCTCAATTCGGTTTGACTGGTTAAACCGTATCGCAGGGGTCGGCATCAAAAGCAATGTCGCCCTGCCCTGCAGGAACGTTGCCAGACTTGAGATTCTCAAAGGGAAACAGTTGCCTGTCCATGAGATGTGAAGGCACCACCGTAGAAAGCGAAGAGAACATGTTGGCGATCCAGCGGGGGTTGTGCTTTTCCCACTGGGCCATCAGCTGCTTCATTTCCTTGCGTTTCAGGTTTTCCTGACTGCCGCACAAGTTACACGGAATAATGGGGAATGCCTGCTCTTGGGAATACCGCTCCAGGTCTTTCTCGCGAACATACGCCAATGGGCGGATGACAGTGTGCTTGCCATCGTCGGAAGCGAGCTTGGGGGGCATGGCCTTGAGGCGTCCGCCGTAAAACATGTTGAGCATCAATGTTTGAAGAATGTCGTCTTGGTGGTGCCCGAGTGCGATTTTTGTGGCACCCAATTCGCCCGCCACCCGATACAAAATACCCCGACGCAAACGTGAACACAGCGAACAGGTGGTTTTTCCTTCGGGAATAACCCGCTTCACAACGGAGTAGGTATCTTGCTGTTCGATGTGGTATTGAACCCCTCGAGATTCAAGATAGGCGGGCAACACATGCTCTGGAAAACCCGGCTGTTTTTGATCAAGATTGACGGCAATGATGCTGAAGTCGATGGGTGCACGCTCTTTTAGCAGCAACAAAACATTAAGCAGACTGTAGCTGTCTTTTCCACCGGACAGGCAGACCATGACACGGTCGCCGTTGTCGATCATGTTAAAGTCGCCGATGGCTTTTCCGACCAAACGGCACAGGCGTTTTTCCAGCTTGTTGGACTCGAAGGCCTCTTTCTGCGCTTGTCGCGTTGAGAAAGAAGGTTCAGCAAAAACAATGGGGTGCTCCATAATAGACGGGGGGCGCAGACAGCCACAAAAAAGAACAGACCGCATTTTAACTCGTCCGGACAACATGCACGCAAAACTTTCCGATTGGATGGAAGATTTTTTTAACAAAAATCAGGGGCTTGTACGTTTCGATGCATTCATGCAGGAAGCCTTGTACAACCCGATGCACGGCTACTACAGCCAAGCGCAACGGATTTTTGGTCGTTCGGGTGATTTTGTAACCGCCCCGGAAATTTCCCCTTTGTTTGCCCAAACCCTCGCAGGTGCAATAAGAGAACCGCTACAGGCCTGCACAGGCCATGTCTGGGAGTTCGGCGCTGGCCGTGGACGTTTGGCGGCAGGTCTGATCAAGCACTTGGGAGACAGCTTGTCCTGCTATCACATCGTAGATGTGTCTGGTGGTTTGCAAGCAGAGCAGGCGGTTTATCTGGAAGCCCAAGGCATTGACGTTGCAACCCGTGTCCGTTGGGAAACTACCCTGCCCGACACACTCAAAGGCGTCGTCATTGGCAATGAAGTGCTTGATGCAATGCCTGTGAGACTGTGGCGCCGACTGGAGCAACAATGTTTAGAACGCTATGTTGAAAGGCGCAACGGGGAACTGCACTTTTCTGATCAACCCGCCGATGAAGCCTTGATTGCAAGAGTCAATGATCTGCATTCGCGCAATGGCCCCTGGCCCCAGGATTATCGCTCCGAGTCAGGCGAGCAGGCAGAGGCGTTCATCACCACCATCACTGAAAGGCTGGAAGGCTTGGCGTTGATGATTGATTACGGCTTTGGTGAGTCTGAGTTTTTTCACCCGCAACGCTGCACCGGCACCCTGGTGGCACACCATCGCCACCAAATGAGCGAGGAGTTGCTTGAACGAATCGGAGAACAGGATTTAACGGCGCATGTGAACTTCAGCGCGGTGTATGAATCGTTGTTTGCGTCCGGTGGCGAATTGTTGGGCTACACATCGCAGGCTGCATTTTTACTGCACCACGGTTTGCTGGACCATGCCGGGCAGACGGCAGTGACCAATATGACGCAAGCACAGGAAAAGCACGCGCTGCAAATGTTGGTGAGCCCGGCGGAAATGGGGGAATTGTTCAAGGTCATTGCTTGGTGTCGCAAGGTTCAACCAGACGACTGGGCTCTGACGAAAATCTTGGCCACCATAGACCGCAGCAGACAACTTTGATGTTTTTTACGCGCGCTTAATGCGCAGCATCCGCATGCTCAGACGGCGTGCAACCCGTGTATTCGCCGAAATCATACTGATTGCGGATTTCAAATAGCGCTTCCATTTGATCGGCATCGCCCCGAAGTTCATAAACAGTTTTAGGCGGTCCCATGCGGGTGTAGACAACAGCCCCCGAAAACCCCTTCTTGGCTAAAAACGCAATTTTCTCTTTGGCTTGGGCACGGCTGCGAAAAACGCCGTAAGACACGTGGCCTTTGGTCACATCTTCGCTGGAACTCACCAATGCATCGGCAAAACCGGCAATACGGAGTTCCTTTAAAAAAGCGGTTGATTTTTTGGCTGAGTCCGGCCAATAGATATGATAGGCAATCGGTTCGGTTTCGGTGATTAACTTGCGCTGACCGCCCCACTCGCTCAGCAGTTGATCTACGCGTCGCAAGTCCATGGTGTTGAATGGTCCCCAACGCCTGCAGGACATGACCTTGATTTCACCATCGTGGCTGTTGTGAGAGTCATCATGCTCAGCTTGTTTGCGGGCACCCCAAGGCGTTTCAACAGCAATAAGGCTGGTGACTGCATGTTCACTGGCCACTTTGGCAGAGGCCTGACCCGGCAAACCGAGTTCAATGCGACCGAATACAAACAACAGAATATTCAAGATGAACAAGCCCAACAGAGTGCGCGCCCAAGCGCGGTTCTGAGGCAAGGTCAGAACCGCACGCAGGCCGCGCGCGATAAGCAGCGCGTTTGTCATCCATTGCTTACTGTTCACCATCCGTTTTTTTCTCCAAAGCCCACCAACGCAAACCCTGCATGACCAAGTCCGGTACGCACTGCGCGTTGTTCAAGCCTGATTCCAGCCAACCCGCATCGCCGCCGGTCAGAACACACAAGACGGGCTGGCCGCTGCGAACGCTCAGACGGCCCAACATGGCGGAGATGGCGCCCAACTGAGCGCTGCGTATACCGGTGGCAATGGCCTGTTGTGTCGTGACTGGAAAATCAGAAAACTCAGGGTCTGCCAGTGGCAATTGTGCAGTATTTTTTTGTAAAGCGTTTTGCATCATACGCACACCGGGCAAAATCATACCGCCTAAAAAGCGGCCTGTTTCATCGACTGCATCAATGGTGGTGGCTGTTCCGGCGCTCACCAGAACCACTGCTTGCCCGGGACACCGCTTTGTTATCGCCAACAAGCCACAAAAACGGTCCACACCCAAAGACTGCGGCACCTCATAGGTATTTTTCAGCCCGGCATACTCAGCAACGGAGAACACCTGATGAAACGCAATCTGCTCTTGCTGAGCAAACTCTGCAATCAACGCCACCCACTCTGGTTTGCCTACGCAAGCAAGCACCACCTGAATGTTTTCTGCGCCATGCATGGCGTCGCGCCATTGCTGCTTGAGCGCTTCCAGTGCCTGGGCGCTTAAGTCATGGGAGGACACATGGGCAATTGACAGGACCGCTTGCGCCGAAAAATCAGAAACAGCCCACTTCAAACGTGAATTGCCGACATCAATGAGCAGCAAACCGTTTCTTAGCGAACTTTTGCGCAAGGACAATTCACCGTGCCGTAACCGCAATTGGCCTGCAGGTGTTTGCAGAAGGTATTGCCCTGTGTCATCAATGCCCTTTGCAATGCCTCGGTTTGTTGGCACGCCTTGATCAAACACCTCAACGGTTTGACCAAGCCAAGGATCGTAAGCGGTGGCCTGTGCCAGCAATTGACCAATGAATACAGACTGATTCGCCTGTGACAGTACATCCATCAGCGCCTGTGCAAGGCCGTGCGCCAACCATTCAACGCCGATGGTCAAGCCGGTTTCAGCAAGATTGGCGGGCAACAAGGCGTGGGCATTGGCTTGCACTTCAATTTGCGCCAGATTGATGCCTACTCCGGCAACCCAAAGCTGTTCCTGATCTGAGGTCACCGCCTCACACAACACACCACCGAGCTTTCGGCCCTGAAAAAGCAGATCGTTGGGCCACTTTAAATCAATGTCGGCCCCCAAATTGCGCAACACCTGAACGAGCGCCACACCCACTGCAACTGAAAAACCCTCCACAGGCTGAAAACCCGCAGGCAACCGAAAACCCGCACTCAAACACAGAGAGGCACCCGGAGTGCTGGTCCAGATTCTTCCGGAGCGGCCGCGACCGGCGGTTTGGTGATCTGTCCAGACAGTAACTGCCGGCAGACTTTTGTTGTTGCGCAACGCCTCAAGGCAATGCGTATTCGTTGAATCCACCGAACTCAATTGCACCAAAGGCAGTTCATCATTTGCCCTGCCTGCATGCCTCACATACACTGTACTTGGGTGCATCACCAACTTTCGCTTTGAACGTGAGTCACGATTGTGCCACGGCATATACAAAGGGACATGAAACAAGACAGTCAAACAACGCGGGTTTTCGACCCCTACGGTGCTGCAGGGAACGCAGAGGTGCGGGCCACTGCACTGCTTTACACGCTGCTGATCTGCCACCTGACCTTGCACCCCTACTCAGGCTGGCGGGAACTGGGCGTGGGCGCATGGGAGTACTGGCTCACCCCCTGGATACCCCCGCAGCAAAAGTTTCTGGTCACCGATGCCAGCATGAACGTACTGGCCTACCTGCCCTTAGGCTCGCTGATATTTTTAAGCATTCCAAAAGCCTGGCGCCACTACAAGTTGGCTGCCCTGTTCGCTTTGTGCGCCTGCAGTGCACTGTCGGCGGGTCTGGAGGCCATCCAAACCTTTCTGCCTGCCCGCGTACCTTCTAAAATGGACTGGTTAAGCAATACGCTGGGGGCCGCGATGGGTATCGCGTTGGCGCATACGGTGTCTCGCTGGCTGCAAAGACTTGGGCTGCTTCCGGCCCACACCGGTGGCGTTCTGGAAGCCCATTCCTCGCACGCCCTGATAGTGATGATTGTCTGGCTGTTTTGCTTGCTGGCGCCCTTGCCCTTGCCGTTTGTACAAGGGCCCTGGCTGGGCGACATCTGGTTGTTTTTTGCAGGCTTGAGCACCCACGAAAACGCTGATCAATGGGTGGCATGGCTGGCAGACATAGAAGAAGGTGCGCAGGCACTGGCAAGCTTCCTGTGCCTGAGCGGCGCATTTTGTCTGGGATTGGCGCAGACACACCCTGGGCCTGCACGCCTGCCCTTGTGGCTGCTGTTGCTCTCCAGCGGGTTTCTGATGGCGTGGCTGGGTCCTCAAAGTCTGTTGCTGCTGCAATCGCATTCGCTGCAATCACCCCCCCAACTCTGGGGTGAGATCAGCTTCCTGTCGGTGATCTGTGCCTGCCTGTTCGGACTCTGCCTGGCCTTGTCAGACTGGAGAAAAGCCCGGTTGGCCAGACTCAGCCTGTTTTGTCTGATTGCAGGCTATTTATGCACCTTGTTTTTGCCTGGTTACAGCGAAATTGCATTAAAAGCGGAACTGGTCCCAAGCCAGAAAACGCTGGAGCAACTCACTGCCGCAGCCACTTGGATGGGAGCCTTATGGCCCGCCTTGGCAGCGATGAGCGCATGGCGCTTGTCTGGTGCCGATCAAGCCTGAAAATCAGCGATAATAGAGATTGTCTGCTTTAAATCCGCTCAGAGGGGCTCATGTCCTACTACACCCACCATGTATTTTTTTGCACCAACCAACGGCCTGAAGGCGAGAACTGCTGCGCCAATCACAGAGCGGTCGAATTACACGCTTACGCAAAGAAGAAAATTGCCTCGCTCGGGCTTAATGGCGAGGGCAAGGTACGAATGAACAAAGCCGGTTGCCTGGACCGTTGCGAATTGGGCCCCGTGCTGGTGGTGTACCCGGAAGAAACCTGGTACACCTTCATGGATGAAACAGACATTGATGAAATCATTGAAGAGCACATCATCAACAACCGCCCGGTGGAACGCTTAAAAGTGGATCGCGCTGTCTGATGAATCCAAAAACACAGCGTTTGATCTGGGAAGGCCGCAGCCAAACCATTGAAGTCGCCATTGACACACCCGAAACACAACCGGCAGTTGGCGTGGTCGTCATTTCCCATCCCCACCCTTTGTTCGGCGGCACCATGGACAACAAAGTGGTGCAAACCATTGCCAGGGCCTTTTTGCACCTGGGTTTCATCACTGTGCGCTCCAATTTCAGAGGCGTGGGCCAGACCTCCGGCAAACACGACCACGGAATGGGCGAAACCGACGACAAGTTCGATGTGGTGATGCACGCAGTTCAGACCTTGCTACCCACCACCAGCCAGCAAAGGCTGGCGCTGGCAGGGTTTTCATTTGGGGCGTTTGTCAGTTCGCTGTTGGCCCAACGTCTTCTGGAAAACAACATCACCGTTGAAAAACTGGTGCTGGTGGGCACAGCCTGCAGTCGCTTTGATGTGGCGGAGGTACCTGCAAATACGCTGGTCATTCACGGCGAAACCGACGATACCGTTCCGCTGAAAAGCGTTTTTGACTGGGCCAAACCCCAAGACCTGCCTGTTGTTGTACTTCCCGGCGTAGAGCACTTCTTCCACGGAAAATTAACGCAGTTAAAAGACCTTATAGTTCGGATGTACCCGCTTTAACCCAAAACAACTTGATCGAAATACTCAAAACGCTATGACATCGCTTGCATTAGGCAACTCAACTTCCATTTCAATACGCAAACAGTCTTCTTTCGCAAGCCTTTTGGCTGGCGCTGTTTTATGTGTGTGCACACTGACAGCCTCACATGCAGCTGCGCCTGCGGCCGCAGCACCGGCAGTCACTTCAACCGGAATGACCGGTGAGCTGCCTCCGCCCACACTGGCGGCAAAATCATTCACGCTGCTGGACATGTCAACCGGTCAAAGACTGGCATCACAAGAGGCTGACACACGTTTCGAGCCTGCATCGCTGACCAAACTGATGACAGCCTACATTGTGTTTGCGGCGCTGCGAGACAAACAGCTGACACAAGACCAGACCGTTCCCGTTTCCCAGCGCGCCTGGAAAGCACAAGGCTCACGTACGTTTATTGAACCGAACAAACCGGTCACCGTCGGAGAACTGCTGCGGGGAATGATTATCCAGTCTGGAAACGATGCAGCCATTGCGCTGGCAGAAGTCATTGCCGGCGACGAAAACCAGTTTGCCGTTTTCATGAATCGGGAAGCAAAACGCCTGGGCATGAAGAACACACAATTCAAAAATGCCACCGGCCTGCCCGACGCACAGCATTACAGCAGCTCCAATGACTTGAGTTTGCTGGCTGCAGCCTTGGTGAGAGACTTCCCCGAGCTCTACAAACTTTACTCGGAACGCGAATACACCTACAACGGCATACGCCAGCCCAACCGCAACCGTTTACTCACCATAGACAGCAGCGTGGATGGCATGAAAACCGGCCACACCGATGCCGCCGGATACTGTCTGGTTTCTTCTGCAAAACGGACATTGAGCAATGGCGTGGACCGCAGACTGGTCTCTGTTTTGCTCGGAGCCCCATCAGACAACGTCCGCGCACAGGAAAGCCTGAAGTTGCTGAACTACGGATTCCAGATGTTTGAGACCGTCAAGCTTTACAGTGAGAATCAGGTGGTTGCAACGCCTGAAATTTTTAAGGGCAAAAAGTCCGAAGTAAAAACCGGCTTCCTCAAGAACATCGTGATTTCCGTTCCAAGAGGCGCTTCCGGGAAATTGCAGGCCACATTCCAAAAAGTAGAACCCCTGATTGCTCCGGTCAGTGTCGGCTCTCAGGTGGGCATGCTTCAGGTCAGCCTGGACGGCAAGTTATTGCTTGAAACGCCCATGGTTGCCCTTGAGGAAGTAGACACCTCAGGCATTTTCGGACGTCTCATCGATTCTGGAAAACTGTGGTGGAAAAACCGTAAATGAGTTCTGCTGACAAACCGGAAACCCTGCTAACCTTTCCCTGCGAGTTTCCCATCAAAGTGATGGGAAAGCGCGTGGACGGGTTTGCTCAGGAAATGACGGCGGTGATCTTGGTGAATGCACCGGATTTTGATCCGGTGCACATTGAGATGCGGACCAGCGCTGGCGGAAAATACATTTCGCTGACCTGCACCATCAATGCCCAATCGCAAGCACAACTGGATGCGATTTACAGATCACTGACCTCGCACCCGCTGGTTTCCATCGTGCTCTAAAATCTAAAGGCCCGCACAGCGCTGTGGTCAGACACCATACTGAACGCGGTAGGCTTTGACTTGTTCGCGGTAAGTTTGTATACCGCTTGCGCTGGCTGTGTCTGTGTCTAGAAAGCCCATGAGGTCGCTTAAACTGGCGATTGCAAACACTGGAATGCCATACAGATTTTGGACTTCCTGAACTGCGGAGTGGGTGGTGAGTTGCCCGTCTCGCACGCCTTTTTCCATGCGGTCAAGTGCAATCAAAACAGCTGCCGGTGTGGCGCCGGCCGCACGAATAATATCCACAGATTCCCTGACGGACGTTCCAGCCGTGATGACATCGTCAATGATTACAACCCTGCCCTTCAAGGGTGCGCCCACAATGGTGCCGCCTTCGCCGTGTGCTTTTGCCTCTTTCCGGTTAAAGGCAAAGGGAATGTCCCGACCCAAACCCGCCAATTGCATTGCGGTGCCTGCGGCCAGCGGAATGCCTTTGTAGGCAGGGCCGAACAACATGTCGAACTCAATGTTTTTGGCTTGAGACTGCGACAGCAGGGCTTGTGCGTAAAACTGGCACAATTGGTTCAAGGCTGAACCGGTGTTGAACAAACCCGCATTGAAAAAATAGGGCGAGAGCCTGCCTGCCTTGGTGGTAAATTCGCCAAAGCGCAAGACTTCAAGGTCGAGGGCGAACTTTAAAAACGCATGTGCATTGGAAGAAGCGCTCGGTGAAACAGGGTTTGATAACGAAGTCATGCGGTAGCCTTTAATTCTAAAGTAACAGATTATCCCAATATTTTGCAGTGTCAGAAAGGCAGAAGAATGTTTAAAGTCATCAGCGCCAACTTGAACGGTGTGCGCTCAGCCAATACCAAAGGTTTTTTTCAATGGATGCAGACCCAAGACGCTGATGTCGTCTGTGTTCAGGAACTGAAGGCACAGGCCGCCGACATGACACCCGACATGCTTGCACCTTTTGGCATGCATGGTGCATTTCACTATGCAGAAAAAAAGGGCTACAGCGGCGTGGGTATCTACGCCAAGCGCAAACCTGAAAACGTGACCATCGGATTTGGCTCAAAAGAGTTTGATACCGAAGGGCGTTATGTGCGAATGGATTTTGAAGCGCTTTCCGTGATTTCCATCTACTTGCCCTCCGGCGCTTCAGCACCGGAAAGACAGGAAGCGAAATTCCGGTTTCTTGAAGAATTTTTTCCGCACCTGGAAACCTTGAAACAGGAAAATCGCGAATTCATTATCTGTGGCGACTGGAATATTGCACACAAAGAACAGGACTTGAAAAACTGGAAAAGCAACCGTAAAAACTCAGGATTTTTACCTGAAGAACGTGACTGGATGACCCGGGTATTCAATGAACTGGACTGGGTGGACACCTACCGCCATGTGGCGCCCGACACCACGGACGACTGCTACACCTGGTGGTCCAACCGCGGACAAGCGTGGGCCAACAACGTGGGGTGGCGCATAGACTACCAGGTGGCCACCCCGACCTTGGGCCGCACCGCCACCCACGCAGAAGTGTTCAAGGCGCAGCGGTTTTCGGACCATTCACCGCTGATTTTAAGCTACGCGATGCAATACACCTGACCGCCGCTTTCAGGTGGGTACGAGCTTCCTGTGCCTTTGAATGCTCATCAGCATGCCAGAGGCCAAACCCAGAGTCAGCAAGGCGGTACCGCCATAGCTCATGAAGGGCAAGGGTACGCCCACCACAGGCAGGATGCCCACCACCATGCCCATGTTTACAAATGCGTAGGTGAAAAAAATCATGGTGAGACTGGCTGCCAGCAAGCGGGCGAACAAGGTGGGTGCGCTTGAGGCAATGGCGAACCCCCTGCTGATGAGCAAACCATACAACACCAACAGCACCAAGGCCCCCATCAGACCGAACTCTTCCATGTAGACGGAAAAGATGAAGTCGGTGGTGCGTTCGGGAATGAACTCAAGGTGGGTTTGGGTGCCTTGCAAGAAGCCTTTTCCGACAATGCCGCCTGAGCCCACCGCAATCATGGATTGAATAATGTGAAAACCTTTGCCCAGCGGGTCGGTGGTGGGGTCAAGCAAGGTCATGACGCGTTGGCGTTGGTAGTCGTGCATCAAGGCCCAGATCAAGGGCAAACTGCCCAAAAAAACCACGAAGCCCGCCACCAGAATGCGCCAACTCAGACCAGCAAAAAAAATCACAAAAAAACCGGCTGCAAATACCAACGTGGCGGTACCCAAATCGGGTTGTTTCAAAATGAGCACTGTTGGGATGGCCAAAATAATGGCGGCCACACCGTAGTCTTTGTACGCCAACACGGATTCCCGCTGCTGAAAATACCAGGCCAACATGAGAGGCACTCCGATTTTCAACAACTCTGAGGGTTGTATGCGGGTGGCGCCGAGATTCAACCAACGTCTGGCACCTTTGCTGACGTCACCAAACAAGGCCACCGCCACCAGCAACAGCACACCGGCGACATACACCGGCAGCGCCACCTTCAACAAGGTTTGCGGAGGCACGTTGGCCGCAATCCACATCACCATGAAGGCGAGTAAAAAATTACGGATGTGGTCTGGCATGCGCCCGGAGAAATCGTAAGCAGCGGAAAACTGAATGAGGATGGAAATAATGGCGATGCCCAACAAAATAAGACTCAAAGCCGGGTCAAATGCCAAAAAATAAGGCTTGATTCGCTGCCAAGGTGTGATGTTGTTCAAGGCTTGGCCTCCTCTTTGGCAGTCAGGTAGGTCTCAATCGCTGTGCGGGCGATAGGGGCAGCAGCCTGTGCGCCAAAACCGCCGTTTTCAACAATCACGGCCAAGGCGATCTTAGGATTTTCTACTGGCGCAAACGCAATAAACCAGGCGTGATCCCTGAAGCGTTCGCCCACGCGTTTGGCATCGTATTTTTCATTCGCTTTCAAGGAAAACACTTGGGCTGTACCGGTCTTTCCACCAGAGGTAAATGGCGCATTTGCAAAAGCCTTGGCGGAGGTACCCTCCAGATTGACGCCCACCATGGCCTGCTTGATGAAATCCACGTTTTCCTGATTCAATGGAATGCGATTTCTAGGCTGCCGTTCCAGTATGCGTTTTTCCCCAGTGTTTACATCTTGAACCGCCTTCACCAAATGCGGACGCATTACGACACCGTTGTTGGCGAGATTCGACATGGCGTGCGCCAACTGCAGGGGGGTGAACGAGTTGTAGCCCTGACCAATGGCAACAGAGATGGTTTCACCTGCATACCATTTCTTGAGCTCCGGCTTTTTGTAGGCATTGCGTTTCCATTCTGTGGAAGGCAGGATGCCTTTTTTCTCGCCGTCGAGGTCAATTTCGGTGAGCCGGCCAAAACCAAAGGGCTCCATGAAGCTGGCAATGGCATCCACACCCAAATCGTTGCCCAACTGGTAGTAATAGGTGTCGCAAGACACCACGATGGACTTGAACATGTCCACGGCGCCGTGACCACCTTCTTTGTCATCGCGGAAACGGTGATTGCCAAATACAAAGAAACCAGGATCTGAAATGGACTGCCAGGATTTACGCTTCCCTGTTTCCAAGCCTGCCAACGCCATGAAAGGCTTGTAGGTGGAACCCGGCGGGTAGGTGCCGCTTAAGGGGCGGTTAAGCAGGGGACGATCCGCAGACTCGTTTAGCAACTTCCAGTTTTCAGGGTCGATACCATCAACAAACAGGTTGGGATCGTAGGTGGGGTTGCTGACCCAGGCCAGAACATCGCCGGTGGCAGGTTCTATGGCCACGAGTGCTCCACGCCTTTGCCCGAAGGCTTTCTCAACAGCCTCTTGTAACCGGAAATCGAGGGAAAGAATCAGGTTGTTTCCGGGTGTCGGATTGCTGCGAGACAACACACGCACGGCTCTGCCACCGGCGGCTGTTTCTACATCTTCAAAACCGGTTTTGCCAAGAAGATCACGCTCATACCGTTTTTCCAGACCTTCTTTGCCTATGAACTGGGTACCGCGATAGTTGTAAGCGTCTTCAAATTCAGCGATGCGCTCTTCGTCTTTTTTTGAGATGCGGCCAATGTAACCCACCACATGCGCACCGGATTCGCCTTGAGGGTATTGCCGGAAAAGACGCGCCTTTAATTCCACCCCGGGAAATCGGTAACGATGGACTGCGAATCGGGCCACCTCTTCGTCGCTCAGGCGGGTACGAAGCGGAATGGATTCGAAATTCTTCGACTCTTCCATCAATTTCTTGAAGCGTTTCCGGTCTCTGGCCTGAATATCTACGATGCGGGAAAGATCGTCTATGGTGGACTCAAGGTCGGGTACGCGACTGGGGGTAATTTCTATGGTGTAGGCGGAATAATTGCGCGCCAGTGGTACACCGTTTCTGTCAAAAATCAGACCCCGGTTAGGCACAATGGGAAGCACGGTAATGCGATTGTCTTCGGCCTGCGCAATGTACTTGTTGTAATTGAACACCTGCAGCCAGACAAACCGCGCAACCAATACAAAAAACAGAACCAGCACAAACACGCTGGCCACAGACAGACGCAACCTGAATTCCTGAAGCACCTGTTCCGGATGCCTGAATTCTTTTTTCATAGGGGGCGATTCTCGTCGGGGTCCATGGGGCGGCGTTGCGGGGCCATCAACAAGGTATTGGCCAAAGGCCACAGAGCAGCGGTGAACGCTGGGCTGAGCAACATCCAGAAGGGAGGCACCATGCCCCCCATGAACAAACGCACCATCAGGCTCACCAGATGCGCCCCAAAAAACAGGGGAAACATGTGCGCCGCCTGCACCCAAGGAGAAAACCATGGCACCCGCCGGTGCAGGGTAATGGCAAAGTAGGAGACCAGCGTGTAGGCCAAGGCCGTTTCACCCAAGACGCCGGCGCGCTGAACGTCCATGATCAATCCGAACAACCAGGCCAGACCTATGCCCACTTTGCGCGGTTGCCGGATATTCCAGAACACGATAACCAGCGCCAGCACATCAGGCACAGGAAGGCTTCTGGGCAAGGGCAGTACATTAAGGACAAAAGCGCACAGCAGCGAAATGGTGATGAAGGTGGTGCTGACCGGACGAAGGATTGCCTGACCTGAAATGCTGTTGATGCCCATGATCAGCGCTCCTTCTTTCCGCGACGTGAACCGCCTTTGGCGTCTGGATCAGGTGCTGGGGGTGGCAGTGGATTGTCGACGGGAAGCACGAGTACAAACCGGTGTTTGTCGACACCGGCAACCGGTTCACACAAGATACGCGCAAATGCGTAGGAAGAGTTGCGCTCAACACGCAACACCTTGGCCACAGGCAAGCCAGCCGGGAACATGCCGTCGATGCCGGAGGTGACCAGGCTGTCGCCCACGACAACGTCTGCATTGGCAGCCACAAAACGCAATTCAAGCAAACCACCCTCTTGGCCACCATAGGCAACACCGCGAAGACCGGTTCGCAAATTTTGAATGGGAATGGCCTGATTTTTATCGGTCAGCAAGGTGACTTCGGACTGCTGGGGAAACACGCGGGTGACCTGGCCCAGCACACCGGCTTCGTCGATGACGGGTTGGCCTGCCAACACCCCGACCAAGGTGCCTTTATCAACGATGATTTTGCGCGAGTAAGGATCTTTGGCTTCGTATTTGATTTCTGCCAGATGGCCCTTGATTTCAGAGGATTCGCCGGCAGCCATCATTTTTCTCAACTGAATGTTTTCAGCGGTGAGTTGGGCAAGCTGATGCAAAGCTTTCATGTCTGCAAGGTGTTGCTTTTGCAAGCGAAGGTTTTCAGCTTTGAGGTCGGTGTTGTCTTTGAAATGTTGGTCTACGCCGGACAGCATCTGACCGGGCAACCCCACGAGGAGTTGCGCCGGATACAGCACGAACGATGCAATGTTTCTGAGCAAGCCCGAGGCTTGATAGCGGACATCGAGCACCAGTACGGCAAACGACAACAAAACGAAAAACACAAGACGCGCTCTGGCCGAAGGACCTTGCTTAAATAACGGCGGCGGTGTGTACTCCATGCCTGTTATGTCACTCGCTGGCGAAAATGGTTCCCAGTTTGTCCATCCGCTCAAGCGCCATGCCGCAACCGCGGACCACACACGTCAGAGGGTCTTCAGCCACATGCACTGGGAGTCCGGTTTCTTCCATCAGAAGACGATCGAGGTCTCGTAGCAACGCGCCGCCACCAGTCAGCATCATGCCGCGCTCAGCAATGTCTGCGCCCAATTCAGGCGGAGTTTGCTCAAGGGCGGTTTTGACTGCAGACACAATGGCATTCAAAGGCTCGGTGAGCGCTTCAAGGATTTCATTGGAAGAAATGGTGAAACTGCGAGGAATGCCTTCAGACATGTTACGGCCCTTGACTTCCATGTCGCGGATCTCGGAACCGGGGAATGCTGAGCCGATGCGCTTCTTGATGGCTTCTGCGGTTGGCTCGCCGATCTGCATGCCGTAATTGCGACGGATGTAATTGATGATGGCTTCGTCGAATTTGTCGCCACCAACGCGCACTGAACCGGCATACACCATGCCGCCCAGCGAAATAATGCCCACCTCAGTGGTACCACCGCCAATATCAACCACCATGGAGCCAGAGGCCTCAGAGACCGGCAACCCTGCCCCGATACCAGCGGCCATGGGTTCTTCAATGAGAAACACCTGTGAAGCGCCGGCGCCCAGTGCAGACTCGCGGATGGCACGGCGTTCAACCTGTGTGGAGCCGCAGGGCACGCAAATAATGATGCGTGGACTGGGCGAAAACAGACGGCTTTCGTGAACCATTTTGATAAATTGCTTGAGCATTTGCTCTGTGACGGTGAAATCAGCGATGACGCCGTCTTTCATGGGACGGATTGCCTCGATGTTGCCGGGCACCTTGCCCAACATCTGTTTGGCTTCCCGACCCACTGCGGTGATCGTTTTTTTACCGTTGGGACCACCTTCCTGACGGATGGCGACCACAGAGGGTTCATCAAGTACGATGCCTTTTCCACGCGCGTAGATCAGCGTGTTGGCGGTTCCGAGGTCGATCGCGAGATCGTTGGCGAAATAGCTGCGCAAATACCCAAACATGACAATAGCTTCCAACTAAAATAAGTAATTGATTTTTACGAATCCAAGCCAGCGATGATACCCTATTACGGGGTCGCTTCAGGGGGCAAAAACCAGCCTGAAGCACATTCCACCCATTTTTAGAACAATACTACTTCGCGCCCTTAAGCGCTCACCTGCAAACTGCATACTATGTCACTGAATTCTGATGAAATTTTAAGGTTGGGGAAACTGGCCAGGCTGTTCATTTCCCCCGAAGAACAAGACGCCACGGCGCAGCAGATCAACAATATCATCGACCTCGCGGGGCAACTGGCCGAACAAGACACCCGGGGGCTGGAACCTCTGGCTCACCCCCTGGCAGTGCTGGCTCCTGTGGCATTGCGGCTCAGGGCAGACGAGGCCACCGAGCCCAACGCTCGCGAGGTCAATCTGGCCTGCGCACCGGCGGTTGAAAAAGGTCTGTTTCTTGTACCCAAAGTGATTGAATGAGTTGTAAATGAGCTCCCATCCCGTTTCATTAAAAAGCCTGCATACACAATTGATGCAGCGACAGGTCAGCAGTGTTGAATTGGCCATGGAGGCCTTGAAAAAAGCTGAAACCCAAAGCCACCTGAATGCCTTTACCGACATCGCAGAAGACCTTACTTTGGCGCAGGCCAGAGCGGCCGACGCCAGAATTGCGCAGGGCGATAGCGGTGCGCTGCTGGGCATTCCGATGGCGCACAAAGACATTTTTGTAACCCGCGGCTGGAAAAGTACAGCCGGCTCAAAAATGCTGGCCAACTACGTCAGCCCCTTCGACGCGGCTGTGGTTGAAAAAATGAGCGCTGCCGGACTGGTGTGCGTCGGTAAGCTCAACTGTGACGAGTTCGCAATGGGCTCCTCCAATGAGAACTCCGCTTTCGGTCCGGTGAAAAACCCCTGGGACTTGCTGGCGGTGCCGGGTGGCTCTTCGGGCGGTTCAGCCGCTGCAGTGGCGGCGGGCATTGTTCCTCTGGCCACAGGCACAGACACCGGAGGCTCCATCCGGCAACCGGCCGCCTTGTGCGGCATCACAGGCATCAAGCCCACTTACGGCAGGGTGTCTCGTTACGGCATGATTGCCTACGCTTCAAGTCTGGACCAAGGGGGTCCGATGGCGGGCAGCGCTGAAGACTGCGCACTGGCCCTGACGGCCATGGCCGGCTTCGATACCCGCGACTCCACCAGTCTGGACAAACCCGCGGAGAACTTTGAACGCTTGCTGGGTACACCACGCACCGGCGCAACGGAGAGCCAGCCTTTAAAAGGTTTGCGTGTGGGCCTGCCCGATGAGTTTTTTGCAAGCGGCGTGGAACAGGATGTTCTGAATGCCGTGCAAGTTGCCATCAAGACACTGGAACAGCTCGGTGCCGTGGCGGTGCCGGTCTCGCTGCCCAGAACGGCTTTGTCGATTCCAGCCTACTACGTGATTGCGCCGGCAGAGGCGTCTTCCAACCTGTCGCGCTTCGACGGCGTTCGATATGGCCACAGGGCGAGCGGCTACAAGGACTTGGCGGACATGTATGAAAAAACCCGCAGCGAAGGTTTTGGTGCAGAAGTAAAGCGCAGGATTCTGGTCGGCGCCTATGTGTTGTCCCGCGGTTATTACGACGCCTATTATTTGCAGGCGCAACGGGTACGCCGCCTGATTGCCCAAGACTTTCAAGCCGCTTTTGCGCAATGCGACGTGATTGCAGGGCCGGTGTGTCCGTCAGTTGCATGGAATCTGGGGGAAAAAACCTCAGACCCCATCAAAATGTACCTGGCTGACATTTTTACCTTGGGTGCCAGCCTTGCAGGCTTGCCCGGCATGTCGGTGCCGGTGGGTTTCGGACAGGCAGGAAGACCTGTGGGGCTTCAATTGATCGGCAACTATTTCGCGGAAGCCGAACTGCTGCAAACAGCAGACCATTTTCAACGCGCCACTCAGTGGCACTTGCAGCGCCCGTCCGCTGCAAACCATTCAACCTCAGGGAAAGGTGCCTCAGCATGAGTTGGGAAATTGTCATTGGTTTGGAAACCCACGTGCAATTGGCGACAAACTCCAAAATATTTTCAGGTGCCAGCACCCAGTTTGGCGCCGAGCCCAACACGCAGGCCTGCGCTGTTGATCTTGCCTTGCCGGGCGTGTTGCCGGTGATGAACCGTCGCGCGGTAGATTACGCCATTCGTCTGGGATTGGCGGTAGACGCCAAAATTGCTGACGCATCCACCTTTGAGCGTAAAAACTATTTTTATCCGGACTTGCCCAAGGGCTATCAGATCAGCCAAAACGAAATTCCGGTGGTACAAGGCGGACACCTCGATATTCTGGTGGGCGACCAAGTCAAGACAGTGCATTTGGTGCGGGCTCACCTTGAAGAGGACGCTGGAAAAAGCTTGCATGAAGATTTCGCAGGCATGTCTGGCATAGACCTAAACCGGGCAGGCACCCCTTTGCTGGAAATTGTCACCGAGCCTGACATGTGCAGCGCCGAAGAAGCCGTGGCCTATGCACGCGCGCTGCATGGTTTGGTGACCTGGCTTGGCATCAGCGACGGCAACATGCAAGAGGGCAGTTTCCGTTGTGATGCGAACGTTTCCGTGCGCAAACCGGGCGCTCCGCTGGGTACCCGCTGTGAGATCAAGAACCTGAACTCGTTCAAGTTTTTACAGCAAGCCATTGTGTATGAGGCAAACCGTCAAATCGAACTGATAGAAGACGGTGGACGGGTGGTACAGGAAACGCGTCTCTATGACCCGGACCGCAACGAAACCCGTTCGATGCGCGGCAAGGAAGATGCACAGGACTACCGTTACTTCCCGGACCCGGATCTACCGCCACTGATGATTGCACCGGAGTGGGTTGAATCCGTTAAGGCGGAAATGCCTGAACTGCCCTCAAGCAAACGCAAAAAATACGAAGCCTTGTATGGGCTTACGCCTTATGACGCCAACATGCTGACCAGCACCCGCGTGATGGCCGACTTTTTTGAAGCGGTGGTGGCGCAGATTGGCAGCGCACAGACGAAATTGGCTGCAAATTGGTTAATGGGCGAGGTGTCTTCGCAATTGAACCGCGATGGCATAGCCTTGGAACAAGCCCCCGTCAGCGCGCTGCAACTTTCAAAACTGCTGTTGCGCATACAGGACGGTACTTTGTCCAACAAATTGGCCAAGGAAGTGTTTATTGCCATGTGGGCAGGCGATGAGGATGCAGACGCAGACCGCATCATTGAAGCAAAAGGTTTGAAGCAGATCAGCGACACTTCGGCCATTGAGGCCATGATTGATGAAGTCATGAACGCCAACCCTGGTCCGGTGGCTGAATACCGCAGCGGCAAGGAAAAAGCGTTTAATTCATTGGTAGGGCAAGTGATGAAGCAGGCCAAAGGCAAGGCCAATCCGGCCACGGTCAACGACTTGCTGAAGAAAAAACTGCAGGGCTGAGAAACTTAGCCCGGTGGTGGAGTTCTAACACGTGTCGGATTCATTGAATTGGAGGTCAGCGTGGTGTCTGATATCGGATTTGCAAGACATTTTGGGTTTTTGTTGGTGTGCGTTGCGCTGCTGAGCGGCTGTGCAAACAATGTGCGCAGCAACGTAACGGTTTACCAGCGCATGGAAAACCTGGCCTACAAGGAAATGCCTCGCACGTATGCATTTGTGAGGGGACCGGAACAGGCAAAGAGTCTGGAATGGTCTCAATATGAAGACATGCTTACCCAGGAACTTGGCCCGTTGGGCTTTTCAGCTGCCAAACCCACTGAGAAGCCCCGTTTCAACGTGGAGTTCCACGTGCGCAGCTCAGACCAGAAATACACAGTGACCGACTACGCCTATCCAACCTTTGGCGTGGGTGTTTCCAGAGGCTATGGCTTTAATGGACGTTACGGTTACGACCCTTTCTTCTCAACGCCCATTCCGGTTCAACGCAATGTGGAATACGTGCGCCATGAATTGAAAGTCAGTATTTTTGACAATGAAATGAAAGATAGCAAAGCCATTTGGGAAGGAAAGGCACTGACAGATTCTGTGCGCGGTGAAGGTCTTTCTGAAGCCATGCCGTATTTGGCGCGCAGCCTGTTCAGCGGTTTTCCCGGTGAAAACGGCAAGACCAAAACAGTGACATTGCCGAGAAACAAAGGGCAGTGAGCAACAGTGGCAAACCCGTTGCGCTGAGTGTTTTCAGGGTGGGGGGTGAATCTGTCGGGAAACTCATACCTGCGGTGCAGGCTGCCTTGCTGCACCGGGTTGGAAGCTTCGGTCTGACCTTGCACACTGACGGTTCAAGCTCACCAACACTGGGGCTGGGTCATCGGCTAAGCACACCCCAGGAACTCCAGCAATGCTGTCAGGCGCTCGCCGCCGACCTTCACAATGCAGGCTACATTGCAGGCTGGCGCAATGAGCTGTTTACACTTAAAAAACCGGACGGCTCGGCTTGGTTTGATTTGGAGCGCGCCAGTTTCAGAACCTTCGGTTTTGAATCAGAAGCCGTTCATATTCACGGGCACACGCAAAGCGGACAGGTTTGGCTGGGACGCCGCTCCACACTCAAGGCAATAGACCCGGGGCTGTTGGATAACCTCGCCGCCGGCGGCTTGAGCAGCGGCGAAACCCCGGTGAATTGCGCCAGACGGGAATTGTGGGAAGAAGCCGGTGTTGATGAAGTGCTGAGTAAAAACCTGATTGCCCTGCCGAAAACCCTGGTTTCAGAACGCATAGAAACACAAGGTGTTCACCGCGAACTGCTGCACTGTTTTTCCTTGCAACTACCAGCGGATTTCACACCCGAGAACAAAGACGGGGAGGTGTCCGGCTTTATGCGGTGCAGCCTGACTGAACTGCGCGAACTACTGAGCAAGAAAGCGCTGACCACAGATGCCGCTATTTGTACCGAATATGCGGTTCAGTGCGCAGCGGTGCTTGATAAAAACTGATTCAGTTTGCGGACAAAACGCACCGGTGAATCAAACATCAAGGCATGCCCTGCGCCCTTGAAGCGGACCACCTTTGAATGCTTGATGTACTCTTTTGCCGCCAACTGGCCTTCTGCCGGATACAAAGCGGATTCGTCACCGACAAAAAACCAAACAGGCTTTTCCCCAGCCTGTTGTGCCATGGTTTCGCGGTAGTCGTGCGGATTACCCACAAAGGTGCGTATACAGTCCAGGTAAACAGGCCAGTTTGAAACCGGCGCCACAAATCTGACAAGAAACTCATGACGCCCCATTTCTGCAAAGCACTTCAGAAACGGGTTGGCAAAAGCGCTGGCACCGAACAGTGAAAATTGCTTCCAGAAACGTCTGCGCATCACCGCTGGCAAACTGAAAAAGCGACGTTCTCGCCCAAGGCTTTCGAAGTCTTCCATCATTTGCTTGAGTGAAGCCATGCGCGTGGCCTGATCGGCACCAAACAAACCGGACAAATAAGATTCGTCGTTGGTCAGGCGCATGGCCTGGTCTATTTGCAAATAAGAACGGATGCGATCAAAACCATACAAGCGTTGGTATTCCATCGCGGTGCAGGCCCCCATGGAAAAGCCGACCAGTGCAGGGGATTCAACATCCAGATGTTCAATCAAGCCATGGAGGTCGTGTGCGTATTGGGTAAACACGCTTTCATGCCCGACAGGCACTTTGTGAGAGGCTCCGAAACCGCGAAGGTCAGGCAGGATGAAGCGGTATTTGCCCAGCAAAGGTGTGATGAAGGGTAACCAGAGAAACGCCGGCATTCCAAAGCCGTGAACCAGAATGCAAACAGGGCCTGTGCCCATATCCCAGTAGTGAAGCGAATGCCCATCCGCGGCTGTGTAGGTTGCCATGGCTCGTCCCCCAATGAATTGTCAGGTGATCTGATGGTCGAAGGCTGTAATTCGCCCTCGCCACAGTTTATGTTGATGTTAAATATACATCACTGACAACGTTCAAGAAACATACTGGAGGGTGGGTCTTCACCCCTTAATTCAATGGTTTTGAGGAAACCGGCGCGGGCTTTGGCAATATCGCCGGCGGTAAAGGCGCTCAAGGCTTCATCGTAGACATCAACCCAAGCGTATTGCGAACGGTCTTTGACATCGTCCGCCATGGCCAGCAGTTCATAAACCACCACGGGTTCATTCTTGCCTTTTACATGCGTTACATCCAGACGACGGGCAACAATGTCGTACTTGGCCAACTCATAGGTGCTCTGCCCTATCATGCAGCGAATGCCGTAACCCTTGCAGCCGCTCTCAAGCCGGCTGGCCAGATTCACCGGGTCGCCGACCACTGTGTAGTTGATGCGGGCATGTGAACCGATGTTGCCCACAATGACACGGCCTGTATTCACACCAATTCGTACATCGAGCTTGGACGCCCACTCTGCCGGCCATTCTTCACGCAACATTTCAAGGGTATCCAGACAATTCAGGGCGGCAGCGCAGGCCTTTGCAGGGTGCTCTTCGTCGTAGAAGGGTGCGCCCCAGAAGGCCATTACACAGTCGCCGATGAATTTGTCGATGGTGCCATCGACTGCCTCAATTTCTGAGGTCATGGCACCGAAATAACGGTCCAGGTAGGGAACAATTTTAGGGCCCAACGCTTCTGAAATGGTGGTGAAACCTGCCAGATCCATGAACAGCACACTCATGGTCCGCTTTTCAGCGTAGGGCTTTGCGACCACGCCGTTGGCCAACAGTGTTTTAACCAAACCGGCCGGCAGGTATTTTCCAAACGACCCCAAACCGGCGCCCATCTGGACGACCGAAGTTGCGAGGTTGTGAATTTCGGTAATGTAGGAATTCACAGGACGAATATCAGACAAGTTGAAGTTCGCGAGTTGGTGGGTTTGCTCGATAATTTCTGTCAGGGGTTTTACAAAACCACGCTGACTGATGAAAAGCGCAAACAAACTGGCCAACAAGGTAACGCCGACGACAATGAAGACCACGTTTTGTGTATTGGCGAGAATGCGCTGGCTAAAATCGGATTCCGGCACCACGGTCAGCAGTATCCAGTTGTTTCGACCCACAGGCTCAGCGGAAACAAAGTAGACAGTTTCACCCTGCTTGAACCGGATGGATGTACCTGTACCAATGTTCTTGTAGTCGGAAATACCGGCGCTTTCCAGCGCTTGTCTGGCCGTGATCATGATGGGGCTTAGAACCTCCGAAATACGGGGCAGTTTAAGATCATCAGGCTTGGCGTCCTTGTCGGCCAGAAAGCTGACGGATTCACGTGAAGCAATAATGAAACCCCGGTCATCCATCATAAAGGCGGAGCCTGTTTGCCCCACTCGCAAGGTTTTCATGTACTCAGAGAGTCGATCGAGTTCGATGGCGATGGTGACCACCGCTTGCAGTTCTTTATTCTTCATCACGGTCAGGGCGGTGTTCACACCAGGGCGACCTGTACTGGAAAAAGAATAGGTGTCAGTCACAACACCTGTGCCCGTATTTTCTGCTGACATCGTGTACCAGCGCCGGGTGGGTGCGTAGTAGTCATTCATTTTGAGGGTGGTTTTGTAATAGGTGTACTCACCCCCA
This sequence comes from Burkholderiaceae bacterium, assembly GCA_040379625.1. Taxonomy (GTDB): domain Bacteria; phylum Pseudomonadota; class Gammaproteobacteria; order Burkholderiales; family Burkholderiaceae_B; genus SXZD01. The sequence continues at coordinate 2,871 of JBEIKS010000001.1, read as the reverse complement.
TCCATTGCAAACAAACGTTCGGTTCGGTTCGCTGATTTTTTTGTCTGATCCCATGTGCTGCTGATACTCGAAATACTTGATGAGTCTCTGCGTTGTGCGCCGTAGTAATTGCCGTTGGGCATGCCGATGCCAACAAAACTGTAATAGTTGTTGGACTTCAAAAAAGACATCAACAGCGATTCGCGGGCGTTGGCACTTTTAATGTCGAGTGCGCCTTCCCCGATCAGGTCAGACATGACTTTCTGATCTTGCAAGGCCGTGTTGATGACGGAGGTAATCTCGGTTCGCAGTGAGGCAATAATTTCGCGGTTGAGTTGCAGCGCAATGTCTTCGGTGTTTTCGGAAGACGTCCAGGCCCATGGCAAATGAATTGCCAGTGCTGTGACTACGACAGTGACAACCGTCACCAACAGCAGACTGATGCGCAGGCCAAAACGCAGCGAGTGAGTTTTTTCTGAAGGTACATTTTCATCTGGCTGTTTGATTGTAATTCTGTGTTCGAATTGACTCACATGCACCTCTGGATTTTTTTATTGTGTAGTTACAGCCGCTTCAGCCAGCACTCGAACGCCCTTTGAGCGGATCATCTGTCCATCACCGTTGTAAACGGAGCTGGCTTTTTCAAACAAGGAGAAAGGTATTTTGAGGCCGACTTGTCTGGCCTTTTTAAAATTGATGGCAACCTCTGGCGGAGAAACGATACCCACGGGCAAGCTGCCCACAGAGGCTTTGCCATTGATGACATTAAAGCCATATAACGCCGCGAGGTAGCCGTTCTCTTCAAAGCCGATGCCAATGGACATCACTGCGCTGTCGTCCCCGGGGCGCACAACATCTGGCACTGCGCTTAGCACTGCAACATTTTCAGTGTAACGGTTGATGACACCGATTCTGGAAAAAATAGCAGTGCTGCCTGTGATCCAGAAAATGCTGTCAGTTAGCGCCGCGTCTGTTTTTTTCATTTCCGCAAGCGCCAAGGGAATATTCTGGGCCAGCAATTCGTCGGCTGTTTCCGGGCCTTCAATTTTCACCCATTGAACATTGATGCCGCGCGACTTTGCAATTGTTTCAAGTGGAATGGCCTGCGTTTGCATCGCACTGCTGTTTTTCTTGTCCACCATGATGGCAATGTTGATGAGCTTGGGCTTGATTTGAAGCAGGTAGCTCAGTTGCACATCCACCGGCATGTTCAGCGAAGTGAAAGCAATTTTTGTATTGCTTCCTTCCGTGTAAGACGGCGTGATGCCCATTAGAACAGGGTCTTTGGCACAGACCGTGACAATCGGAATTTTTCCGTTTTTATAGAACTGGTGAACGAAGGAAACTGATTCAGACCCCATGGCAAACACCAGATCAAACTTTTCCTTTTCGGCTGCCTGCATGGCTTGATGCCCCAGAGGCGCCTGATTTTGAAAGTTGATGACGCGCACTTTTGCAGCCACACCTTTTTGTGCATACACCGTCAGAATTTTCGAAATGGCGATGTTGTAAGCCACAGATGCACGTGGATACAAAAACAGGATTTTTTTATCCGCCATGGTTCGGCCGGCATGCTTTGCTTGCAAGGAAGCCGCAAATTGCGAATCGGCGTCTGGTTTGATGACCCAGGATTGGGCCGCCTCTTCTGAAATTTTAAACCAATCACCCAAAGCAACGGGCGCTGAAGGTGGCAGCGGAGCCAGTTGTGCCATGCTTTGTTGTGATGCGAAGCCAAAAAAAACCAGCAAGGAAAAAATGAAGTTTGAGAGGGTTTTCATTGCTCGTCTACCGCCAAAACAGGTGAATCGGTTCGATTGTTTTGCAGAACCGCAAAAATAAGTGCCAGCAAGATCAAGGCCGCTCCGATGTACAGCAGGCCTTCAGTTTTACCGCCGCCAAACAACAGCACCTGCCCCACCAACAAAGGCCCTAATACGTGGCCCACGCGTTCGCTGAAACGGTAATAGGATGCCACCGGTGCGGCACCATACTGGTGGGCAGCATCTGAGTTGGCAACCAGCGTGACGACCGGCGCATTAATGGCGCCATGACAAAAGCCGATAATCAGTACGGTAAAGACAACACCAATGGCCACCGCCAAGTAAGCCTCTGGATACAAACTGTAGATCAGACCCAACCCGCCAATACTGGCAACTGCAAAACCAGAACTGAGCATGGCAAACCCCACTGAGCGAGACAGAACTTCAGGCTGTTTGCTGCGTTTGGCAAGCACTTGGTTGACCAGCAACACACCCACGGCATAGAACATCAGCATCTGACCGATTTCTTCCTTTTCAAAGGCCATTTGCGTCAGTAACAACGGCAAGGCGTAAACCACAACTCCCGTCATGACTGCTTTGCTGGGAATACCCACCAAGATGGCGGGCAGGCTGAAAGTTTTGTCTTTCCAGAACTGCAGGTAGGACGCTGGCCTGGGCATTGCTGAAACCGGCAAGCCAATGCTGGGTGATTCGGTTTCAGACAAAACAAAACACAAGGCGATAATAATGAGCGCTGTTGTCGCCACCATCATGAACACTCCGCTGGAATCAACATACAGAACCATCAGCGAACCCAACGCCAGACCGCAAATCATGCCGGCATTGAACTGGTAAACAATGGATGAGTTGGCACCCAGCGTGCCGTTTTTACTGGACCAGCGCAGCAACAACGACTGGACGGCAATAAAAACCATACCTTGGCCAGCGCCAGAAAGCGCCCGCGATGCAACACACGCAGCATAGGCATCAAAGGTCAGCAGTGTCAAAGCCCCAAAACACATCAAGGAGGCACCTAGCCACAACAAACGTCGGGGGTCCTTGGCTGCGGCATAACGGTCTGCCGGCAACAAAACGCTGGCAAAACAGAAGAAATACGACATGAAGGCCATGG